>JAFZVW010000050.1 GCA_017617635.1 Bacteroidaceae bacterium
AGACTTGTTGGAGTGACAAATGTTGCAAAGATGAACTTTTCCGAAGTTCGCAAGGCAGCAAAAAGCAGATGACATGTACCTCAATTTGTTACTGCCATGTTACTTAACAAGATCTTTGAAACAAAAGAAAGCTGGAAAATACTTGTAAGATAGTAATATCAAACAAGTTAAGTCATAGAGGTGCAAATCGGGTGTAAATCCCGTACGCACCGCAAAAAAAGCTTCCCATTCGGGAGGCTTTTTTTGATTTGTAAAATAAAATTGCTATTTTTGTGCAGGCAAAAATCCAATACCACTATGAAAAGAACATTACTCATCACCATTGGCCTGTTAGTTACCCTTTTGCTTGCGGCACGCAATGTAACACCCGAACAGGCTGAACAGACAGCACGTCAGTTCCTCGCTCAGCGCCATCCGGCAGCAAAGTCTGCCCGTATGAAAATGGCAGCGCGTCACGCCATCCCGGTCACACAGGCCTCGGATGCGTCAGCCTATTATGTCTTTAACGTAGGCGAGGACAAGGGCTATGTGATGGTCAGCGGTAGCGACCTGACACCCGAAGTCCTGGCTTATGCCACCAGCGGTTCGTTTGATCAGGAGCAGATACCCGACAACATGCGTACCTGGCTGCAGGGCTATGCCGACCAGATAGCATATATCGAGCAGACGGAAGGCAGGTACCAGGCACCGCGCAAAGTCACGGAACATGCTACAATCAGCCCCCTGATTGTATCCAAGTGGAACCAAGGCGCACCATATAACAACTTGTGTCCGCAGAATACCAGCGGAGTGCAAACCGTCACAGGCTGTGTGGCAACGGCACTTGCGCAGGTTATCAACTACTACCGGTATCCTGCACAGACGACACAAGCCATACCGTCCTACACCACGAGGACATTGGGCCTGAACATCGATGAGACTCCCGTCACTGCCATTGACTGGGACAACATGCTCGACAGCTATACAGGTTCGGAGACAGAGGCACAGAACCAGGCTGTTGCAACGCTCATGATGCTTTGCGGCAGGGCTGTAAAGATGGACTATGACATCTCGGCCAATGGCGGCAGCGCAGCATTCACCCCCGAGGATGTCAATGCCCTGCGCAACTATTTCGGGTACGACCCTTCAGTATGCTGCGTGCAGCGCAAGGCCTACGGCACAGATGCATGGGAAGAGCTTATCTATACCGAACTTGCCAGCCAGCGTCCGGTAATCTATGCAGGCTCGTCAACCACAGGCGGCCACTCGTTTGTCGTGGACGGTTACAGCAGCGACGGTCTCTTCCACATCAACTGGGGATGGGGAGGCAGCAGCGACGAGTATTTCCTGCTCTCGGTACTGAATCCCTACAACAACGCAGCCATAGGCTCCAACAGCAGCGACGACGGCTTCAGCTACGACCAGGAGGCCATTATAGGCATCCAGTGCGACGGAACAGGCCAGCCGGTAGCTGACAACCTGTATGTCGAGAATATGTATATGAACGGCAGCACCACATTTACCCGTTCATCCTCGTCAGACAACTTCGACAGCTTCAGGGTATACATGAACGTATGGAACTTCTCCGGCGTTACACACACCTTCGATTTTGCCGCCAGTATTCAGACACCGGACGGCAGCTGGGCCGTTCCTGATGCCATCGACAGCTACAGCTTCAGCCTGAACAATACCAACGGCCTGACGGGCATGTGGTATACAGTATCCTTCGGAGCAGGCCTGCCCGACGGTGAATACCGCATAGTGCCCGTATGCAAGGTCAGCGGACAGTCGCAATGGATAAACTGTGTTGCATCCGAAACCCAGTGCGTCCGTGCCGTCATCAACGGCAATACCCTAACACTTACGCCGCCCACCATTGCCCTTGTGCCGGATTTCTCTTCCGTTTCCAGTGTCAAGCTGGCTGAGACAACCACTCTGCGGATACCGATAACCAACAACGGAACCTATTTCAATAACGAACTCTTCCTCGTTGTCGACGATCGTCCCGTCATTGCCCGCATCCTGGAAGTCGGGGCAGGGGAGAGCGCCGTATGGGAAGTCGACTTCATGCCCACCTCCCTCGGAACCCACACCCTGCAGCTTGCATACAAGACAAGCCTCTCAAGCAACAGTCAGCTCACATCTATAGCCAGCACGCAGTTCAACGTCACGGCTGACATCATCAGCGTTACGGAAGCGCTTGACATCATCACTCCGTTAGCCAGCGGCGAACAGACCACCGGGCAGTATGTCGTCGAAGGCATCGTCTCGGGTGCTGTCAGCTACAATGCAGATAACCGGAACTTCGAGTTCGACATAATGGACGTAGACGCACCCACCAAGAAACTGCACATCTACAGGGCAGACAAATACAACGGCAGCGAAATCACGGACGGCAGTATTCTGCAGACAGGCTACAGGATTATTATCATGGGCTGCCTGAAGAAATACGGCTCAACACTGGAACAGGTCTACGGCAACATAGTATCCATCACCCCTGGCGAGGCACCAGGCCCCGAGGAAGGCGCCATCTCCGTTGCCGAGGCACGCAATATAGCCCTTGCCCTCAACAACAAGGCAACGACGACAGACACATACCGCATTGTGGGATACGTTACCGACAATCCTGACATCCAGAAACGCAACGACGGCACCTTCTACGGCAACGCCAACTTCCACATGGCCGACCAGGCAGACGGTACTACGACAGTTTATGGATACCGCGTCAAGGGACTGGACAACGAATCCATCAACAGCAGCGACTATCTGCAGAAAGGCGACAGGATTGTGGTCGAAGGTAAGCTGCAGAACTACAACTCGACACCTGAGATTGTAAGCGGCTACCTGGTATATCTGGAACGTCCCACAGCCGTTGTCAGCATCACGGCCGACAGCCCTCAGGACAGCATCAGCTACAACCTTGCCGGACAGAAAGTCACCGGTCAATACCGTGGCCTCGTCGTCACCGGCGACCGCAAGATACTACGAAAGTAATCTTCTCGCTACTAACAAAAAAGCCTCGCATGCGGGGCTTTTTTTGTTGTCAAAATGTTAAATTTTGTTTATCAGGGGGGCAATGTGTAAATATTTATGTAATTTTGGTTGGATTTTTTGAATAAAAACCGTGTCCGAAAATTCAATTGAGACCAGTGTCGTACCGCCTGTCAATGGGACAGACGACGGCGAAGCCGTACACGGGGCATGGGTGGCCGTCATGGTTCATACTAACAGCGAACGGCGTGTCGCAGACAGGCTTGAGCAGCTTTCCTTTGAGTGCTATGTACCTGTTCAGGAGGAAATCCATCGTTGGAGTGACCGCATGAAGAAGGTTCAGCGACGGGTAATCCCCTCGATTGTTTTTGTAAGGAGCGAGGAGACCCGTTTCAGTGAGTTGAGGCGGCAGTCTCAGGTCAGGTGCCTGCTGACGAATCCGGGGGAAACCAGACCTGCGATAATTCCTGATGTCCAGATTGAAAGGCTGCGCTTCATGCTGGGTCAGTCGGATGTCCCTGTCGAGCTGTCGAGCAATATGCACCAGATGGAGATAGGCAGCAAGGTCATTGTAATGCGAGGCGTATTCCGGGGCTTGGAGGGTACAGTGTCCTATATGAGCGACGGAAGCGTGCATGTGGGGGTTCTTCTGCAGGGCTTGGGATATGCACATGTAGAGATAAACAAAAAAGAGATACAGGAAATCTGAGTAATATCCATGAACATTGTAGCAAAAAGAATATTTTACGTATTTGCAGCGTGTCTGCTGGCAATGCCTTTAATGTCGCAGACACACAAGGATACGTTGTGGCTGAACCGCCCTGTGCCTAAGGTCTACAAATTCGGTGACAACCTGTTCTGGGGCATGAGCTTCGGTGGCAGCTATTCTATTTCGGAGTATGCACGTCAGCAACCGTTTTTCAAGATGCTGGGTCCTGGCTTTGACATTGAGGTCGGAAAGCATCAGAATAAGCAATGGGCTGCCCGTGTGATGCTTGGCTATCATTCCCAGAGGTCAGCCTTCCCCCAGGAGACGATAGACTTGTCCCCCGACGAGGCTAAGAGCTATTCCTATTCTTTCAGTACATTGGGCTTGTATATTGACCTGATGTATTGTATGAACCGCTGGTTCAAGTCTTATAATCCCAGGGAAAAACATCAGTTCTGGCTGTTTGCCGGTGCCGGAGGTCTGTTGTCATTCGGCTATAGCAGCAAGATGGACGAATGGAAGGATGCTTATCCCATCAATACCAAAGCGAAGTTCTCTCCTGCCTGCCGTCTTGGTGTTGAATGGCATTGGAGAATGAGCAACAGCACGGCATTTGTAATGCGCGGTTTGTTTGCCACTACCAACAAGAGATATGACGGCAAGGAGGTTAATTGCGGCAGCGCCCGTCATTTCGTGGAACTGGACGTAGGCTTTAACGTGCGCCTGGGCAACCGTTACGGGCAGCGTCATTTCGAGGACTGCAGCCATAATGCCAACCGCTATTTCAACGTTATGAACGACAGGTTGACAAAGATGTATCAAAAAGTGAACAAGGAAAAAGCCAAAGCAGAGTCAAAACGTCTACATAAAAAAGTAGAACCTACGATAGATATATGCCAAAGTGATAGCATCATATTGTTCCCCAGAGACTATCACTATCTTACGGATATGCAGAAGAGCAAGCTGAGAAAGATGGCCAAATATCTGAAGGAACACGTAGACGAATGTGCCTATATCCATATCTACAGCGACGAAAACGTTGTTAGTAGCATGGAGATGGAGTTCCGCGTAGTCAACCGTGCAGAAGGGGTGGATGCTTACCTCGCCAATGAGCTGAAACTGGACAAGGAACGTTATGTTATAACTCCACACCCGCATGAGTCGGCACCTTACGGACAGGAGCATATCTTTACGCTGGGAGGTATCATTAGGTATGAGAAAATGCCTGAATCGTCATTGTATAATTAAAATTCAACATCCATATTGATTGTCAATAAAATGAAAAAGCCAATTCTATTATTGTTTGTTATACTTGGCCTTTGTGTCAGCATCAGTTTTACATCATGCAACTCCTGGCGCGAGGTGGTCTATTTCCAGGACTTGGATTCCGTACAACTGCATAACAAGATTACGGAAACTAACGTCAGGATACGTCCCGGTGACCAGCTTACCATCATGATATTCGGTGCTGACAAGTATCTGATTATGCCCTACAACCAGACCTTGAATTCGGTATCGGAGAATAGTCTTGGTTCGGGCGGAGATCGTGATGCCCAGTTGCCATACGATGTTGATGAAAATGGCGATATTGTTTTTCCTGTGTTGGGCAAAATGCATGTAGCAGGCATGACCTGTAATGATCTAAGCCGTTATCTTCATAACCGTCTGGACGAGACTATCAAGGATATGACATGTTTCGTGTGTATCGAGAACTTCCGAGTCAATGTGATGGGAGAGGTTATGAACCCAGGTTCGTTCGCTATCAAGAACAATAGCGTCACCTTCCTTGAGGCTCTTTCAATGGCTGGTGACATGAAACTGACGGGTGACCGTCATAAGGTACAGTTGATACGTTTCGAAGATGGACAGGTAAAACACTATAATTTCGACATGACAAAGAGCGATATACTCGATTCCAAGCAGATGTACCTGCAGCAAAACGATGTTATCTATGTTCCACCAATTTCTGCAAAGGCGGCGAACGAGCGCTCGAATGCAAGTACCCGTTCATGGATTCTCTCAGGTCTCGCAACTCTGGCATCTTTAGTATCATTAGTTATTGCTTTAACGAAATAAAGAACTATGTCTGATATCGACGAACTTTTAGAAGCGCTTTCCGGACAAAATAAGAAAACTCAGCGACAGCAGAGTATTTTCACTTCCATACTGCGACGTCTTTGGCATGGTGGCATAGGAGCCATAACTCTCTTTATGCTTTGTCTGTTTATGGCGTGGTTTATTCACTTCCCGTTGAGTAAGATTCATACGTCCACAACCAAGATGGATATCATGTTCAACAAGGAACGTGATGCTAATCGCAACAATAATGTATCATACGAGATTGTAGGTCGTATAACAGGTTGGACAACTTTAACCAATAAATATGATGAAGTTGCCGTAATGATGTCACGACCTGTTATCGAGCGCATGCTCCGCCAGGAACACATTGTAGATTCGGTCATCGTATCTGAAGAGAAAAAACTGGGGCATTCGCTTACTAAGGAAGACAGTACAAAGTTAATTCATTCTCTTGTAGAAATAAATGCAGCCAAACTGGAGGTTTCTTATGCAGATCCTGTCAAAGCTCAGAAAAACAGTGTCATCACCATATCTATTGACGGAAGCGGCGAAAGCAGGAATAAAATGCTGATTGGTATTGTCAATGCCTATAATGCATATACACATGACTATAATGATATGTGTTATCAGCGTACGATTAAATTTCTGCAGCAGAACATAGACAGCATTCGCAGAGAACTTGATAAGATTGACTCTTATGACGAAAATTTCTCTGAAGAGAATTTTATAGTTGATATGGAGCAGCAGTCAAGTACATACCTGAACATTGACCGCGATGACGAGGCCGAGGTGCGTAACATGCAGTTGCAACGTGAACTGCTGAAGATTATACGCAATTATATGACCGACATGGGTGAAAACTATGTAGTGGTGCCTGCCAATACAGGTATAGATGATGCACAGATCAACCGTATAGTTATTCAGTTCAATGATTTGGTGATGCGCCGTTCAAACTACCTTACCTCTATGGGCGAGGATGCTATGCGTGTAAAGACAATTACCAATCAGATTGAGGACCAGCGTCAGTCTATCATCATTTCTATCGACAAGCTGACACAGGCCTTTGATATTCGCCTTAATAAATATGAGCAGAATAAGCAGGAAAGTGAAGATCGTTTACGTATAATGCCACATAAACGTATTGTCAAGGACAAAATTGACCGTGAGCGTGCCATCATTACCCCGCTATACACACTATTACAGCAGAAACTTATTGAAACAATTGTAGCAAGGTCGGCAGAGCAGGACCAGGCCCGTATTGTCACTCCTCCTTACAGCGTAGACACTAGCTTATTAAAAAGTGCCAAGAACATCTATCTTCTTGGTATAATACTTGGTATTATACTTGCTTCCATCTACTTGTGGTGTCTGCAGATTCCCGTTGAGAGAGTCATCCTTGATGATGTGCTCAATGACTGCCCGTTGCCAATTTGGGGTATTCTGCCCAATAGAGATAAAGAGGAGAGACTGTACAAGACAGGACTGCAGTCAGTTCTTACTCGCATCAAGATGAGTGGAGCCAGGAATATTCTCATAGCCTGTGGTTATGAAGAAGATGGCGATAGCCGCTTGAAGGACGACCTAAAGACCATTATTGAAGAAGAAGGTTTGAACGGTATTGTATTTTCTGACGAAGGTAACTATCACAGTAATCCTAAGTTGCCGGAACTGAGCAAGGATGCCGATGCAACTATATATACAATCTCTGCCGGAAACAGTCAGATGCGCTCTCTTGACTTTATCAACTATGCTGTCGGCGAAGGTCTGTTGACAGCTGGTGCAGTTATTGTTCTAAACGCTAAGACTAACAAGAAACTGCCTATCAATTTCGGTGCTTTCGACTTTGATATATCCAAAGGCTTCGGTGCTGTAAAATCAAGGGCAAGTAAATAACCTATGTGATGCACTTGGATAACACATTGAGTTTTTCACCCTTAAAAGTGAACATGTTATCACTTTTTGTGTTTGCATTCTTGGCAGACTGCATCTGTATCATTGCGGAACAGTCTTACATGCAATGGTTAAAATTGCCCTATACTCTACCTATCCTTATCCAACTCATTCTTGCAATTTGCTCTTTGTGGTATTTTTTTCAGAACAAATGTTATTTAAAATTATATTACCTTACACCAATTGCCGTATTGATATTAGTGTTAATCGGTATCTTTAGAGGCATGTTTGCCGTTGAAGGTTATTGGGGGTATAAAGGATGGCTGCAGTGTTCTCTGAGTGCCTTGACTTTTGTCCTGCTTTTCCCTTTGGGCAATTCGTCAATCTGCTGCAAATCCTTACAGTCATGGAACAAATATATGTTCCCGGCATTTGTTCTGTTTTGTACTTGGGGTATGACTCCAGCCAGTTATGCGTTTGAAATTCCTGTTATATATTACTTTTATGTTTTGTTATGCTACATCGTTTGTCATGACAAAAAAGCCTGTTTTATCATTATTTTTGGTGTTGTCTGCACTTTTATCGGTGTAGAAAACAGGTCAGGTGTTCTTAAAACTGCGACAGCGATAATGCTTTCCACTACGTTGCTCTTTCCTAAGATAATATCAAAAATATCTAATGCAATACTCCAGTTTTTCTTTTATCTGCTTGCGATTTCTTTGATTATTTTGGGACTTACAGGAACATTTAATATTTTACAGGATCTCGGCGGCGAAGAAACCACCGAGGTAACGATGAGGTTCACGGGAAATGATGACGACGACATTGAGGTGAATGAAGATTTGACAGTCGATACGCGAACTTTTCTTTACGAAGAAGTGATAACATCTGCCATTATGGGTGACTACGTTCTGTTTGGCAACTCTGTTGGTCGTGGAAATACGCACAATGGCGAGTGGTCGCAAGATGTCGAAGGAATGGATGATAGCGAGCGATTGATGAACGAAGCAGGTATGCTTAATATTTTTACATGGATGGGACTCTTAGGAGTTATTCTATATAGTTTGATGTATTTGCAGGCTTCGTGCTTAGGTTTGTTTTATTCTAAAAACAGGTATATTCCTGTCATAGCCACTGCCGTTGCCTTTCATTGGGCCATGTTTTGGCTGGAGGAGACCACGCAATTTACACCAATGGACTTTTCTTTTTTTATTCTGATGGGAATTTGTTTTTCTCCTCAGTTTAGGAAGATGTCAGATGCGGAATTCAGGATATGGTTTCGTTCGTGCTTTTCAGCACCAGACAAAATTTCATCATACGATTTTATGCAATGGTTAAAGGCTAAGGTCTTGACAAATAAGTTAAAAGAATTATCACATAAAAACTCTTATGAAAGTTCTATGGCTTAACGACTCTTATAATCCCACTCTCCAAAAGGGAAACAGTGGATATAATGCAGGAGGATGGGTTTCGGCACTGCAAAAGGAAATAGCATGTCGGGAAGACATACAACTGGCTATAGCTAATATAAGTGCCCGACCTGAAAAACCGGTGACAGCAGGAAATACTACTTGCTATGCTGTACACGTGAAGCCAATGAGCCGGTTGGAGAAGTTTATTTTTTACTATGGTGGATATAAAAAAGCCGATAGTCAGTCAATAAAGACACAGCTGAGTGCTATCGTTGACGATTTTAACCCAGACATTATCCAGGTATTTGGCATCGAAGACCCGTTAGCTGTCATTATTGGTGAAACACGTCAACCGGTGGTTGTCCATCTGCAAGGTATATTGGCTCCTTGTGCCAATGCTTTCTATCCGCCGGCTTTCAATGAGTACTCTTTCCTTCATCCTTTTACTTTCAGGGAAAGGATTGCCAGGAATGGTTTTGTGTTTACCCATAAACATATGCATATCAGGGCTGAAAAAGAGAAACTGCTTTTCAAGAATATGAAGTATTGTATGGGTAGGACAGAATGGGACTTCCGTGTTTCAAGGCTGTTGTCACCTCAGTCTGTCTATTATCATGGGGGGGAGGCTTTGAGGGACGTTTTCTACGAAAAGGCCGGAACTTGGCGGTGGCCTAAAAACAAAAGATTCACCATTTTCTCTACAGTTTCTGAAAACCTATACAAAGGACTGGATTTTATATTAAAGACGGCAGCATTACTCAAACAGAATTCGTCCATCGAGTTTGAATGGCACATTGCCGGTATTGGCGAGAAATCCATACTTAAGGATTTTACAGAACGGGTAACCGCTATTCAAACCGATTCTGTTAAAGTCAGATGTTTAAGTGTCCTTAGCGAATCTGAACTGGCGGAGAAACTGCTGGATGCCCATGTATATGTTCATCCTTCTTATATTGACAATAGCCCTAATAGTCTTTGTGAAGCCCAGATGTTAGGCTTGCCTGTAATAGCAACCTATGTAGGTGGAATTCCTTCTTTGGTAGCCAATAAGGAAACTGGTTATCTTGTCCCCGCAAATGCGCCGTTTGAGCTTGCCTACTTGCTAAAGAGCATATATGAAAAACCAGAGCAAATACTTGGCGTAGCAGCCAAGGGAGCCGAAGTGGCATTCCAGCGTCATCGCAAAGATAATATTGCAGAAGAACTAATCGAAAATTACAACCAAATTATTGCTCATCATGAGAATACTTTACATATTTAATTCCCTGAACTTTTCGGGGGCAGAACTCATGTATGTTCAGGCCTCTGAAACCCTTAAAACAAGGGGCTATACATTATTTGCGCTCATTACCGCAGAAGATGACGGAAACTACCGTCAACAATTCGAGGCGCACGGTTTTGACATAGCCAAGATACCATGTAAACCATCAATCTCAAAGAGAATAGTATTCTATTCAAAATTGAAGAGACTGATAAAAGACAAGCAGATAGATATTGTTCATGTCCAGCGAAGCGACTTGTTCTTTGTCGCTGCCTGTGCCGCTAAAGCGTGTCATGCCAAATGTGTCTACTCTGTTAATAATACTTTTACATCACATTGGTATTCATACGCCTGGCATTTTATAAAACGCTTATTGGCACGCCGAATCCTTAATTGCAAATTCCATTGTGGCAGCGATACGGTCTATCAGCATGAGGCAAGCTACTATCATAATAAAGGTATTGTCTCATATTGGTGGTATGACGAAAAAGACTATTATCCTGCTACGGCAGAGGAGCGGGATGCGGCTCGTAAGGAGTTGTCCATAGACAACAATTCTTTTGTTATCACAACAGCAGGAAGTTGCGGCTATCAGAAACATCATGAAGATATATTTGAGGCATTATCCATTATTAAAAATGATATCCCGAACCTTTTGTTCCTGCATTTAGGCACAGGGGCACTCGAAAATAAAGAAAGGGAAATGTGCGAGAATCTGGGATTGACATCAAATGTCAGATTCTGTGGTAACCAAAAGGATTTCAGAAAATATCTCATCGTCTCGGACCTTTATGTCATGACCAGTCGTTTTGAAGGATTGTCAAATGCAACCATAGATGCTTTGGCATGCAAGATTCCGGCAGTCTTATATAATGTAACTGGATTGAGAGATTATAATATATCTGGAGAAAACACCGAACTGATAGACGAAGATCCACTTCTTCTGGCAAATTCAATTAAGCGGTTATATGAAGACCATTCAAGAAGGCAGCAGCTTGCTGAGAGTGGTTATAATCTTGTTACACACAAATATGGTTCCAAGTATTGCATAGATAATCTTATAAACACGTTTTACAAGTAAATTCAAAGGATATGAGCAAGAATAAGATTTTAGTAACCAGGTCGTCAATGCCTCCTTTCGAGGAATATGTCAACGAAATCAAGGAAATTTGGGAATCACATTGGTTAACCAATATGGGACCTAAACATAATCAGCTCAAGGAGAAGTTGAAAGACTATCTGGGGGTGGACAATATTTCGCTGTTTACAAATGGACACAACGCCCTCGAGTTGTGTTTACAGGCAATGAACCTGAATGGGGAAGTTATTACAACACCATTTACATTTGCGTCAACAACACATGCAATTGTCAGAAACGGTTTGACTCCTGTTTTTTGTGATATTGATCCTAAGGACTATACCATAGATGCCGACAAGATAGAATCACTCGTCACAGACAAAACGTCTGCCATTGTTCCTGTACATATATATGGTAACATTTGCAATATTGAAAAGATAGAGCAGATTGCATATAAATATGGATTGAAAGTTATATACGATGCAGCTCATGCATTTGGTATTAAATACAAGGGGAAAGGCATCGGTAATTACGGTGATGCGTCTATATTCAGTTTTCATGCGACAAAGGTTTTCAATACAATAGAAGGTGGAGCTGTGTGCTACCGGGACGAGGAAGTCGGACGAACACTCTACCAGCTTCATGATTTTGG
The DNA here is from genome assembly GCA_017617635.1 of Bacteroidaceae bacterium. GTDB lineage: Bacteria > Bacteroidota > Bacteroidia > Bacteroidales > Bacteroidaceae > Physcousia. Next base: position 12,052 of record JAFZVW010000050.1, read on the forward strand.
CATTAAGGATGCAGAAACGGTTAATGGTATAGGAACAAATGCCAAAATGAATGAATTCTGCGCAGCGATGGGTATTTGTAACCTGCGGTATATTGATGCAGAAATTGCTAAAAGAAAAAAGGTCTATGAGTGCTATATGGACAATTTGTCTGGCATAGATGGTTTGCGAGTCAATGTTATACAGAGTGATACTGTACCTAACTACTCGTACTTTCCTGTCGTCATTGATGAAAAAATATTTGGTGCGACGAGAAACGAGGTAATGGACAACTTGATGCGTAATGATATTTACTCCAGGAAATATTTCTATCCGCTGACAAATGCGTTTGACAGCTATCACGGACGTTTTAATCCGCTTCAAACTCCTATAGCCTTACATATAAGTAAGCGTGTGTTGACACTTCCGATGTATGCTGATCTTGACATTGCTGAAGTGAAACGCATTTCGCAAATCATACGTTCCTCAGCTAACAAATAAGTGGTTGTAAAGTGATGATTTCCGTTGCAGTTCTTATAACGGTATTTAACAGGAAAGAAGAGACGCTGCGGTGTCTGCAATCCATTCGGGCTCAAGAACTTCCTTGTGGCAGTGAACTGACTGTCTATTTGACAAACGATGGATGTACGGATGGCACTCCCGAAGCAATTAGGGCGCAATATCCAGATGTCAGAATCATTGATGGCGACGGAACGCTGTTTTGGAACAGGGGTATGCATACAGCATGGTCTGCGGCAGCAAAGGATAAGGACTACGACTTCTACTTGTGGCTGAACGACGATTGTTTTCTTTATCCTCAAATGTTACGGATGCTTGTTGACGCCTCGTCAACAAAAGATGACAAAGCTATCATTGTCGGGGCGACACAAACATCTGACCATACCCGGCAGACATACGGTGGTAGAATGAATGATAACTCGTTTCCTGTAATGGCAGATGGGCTTCATGCTGTGGATTATTTCAATGGAAACATTGTGCTGATACCTCGATTGGTATTTCTTAGCTTAGGCAACCTTGACAGCTATTTCACACATCGCTTTGGCGATTTCGACTATGGTCTGCGTGCACGGAAAGCTAATATAGGAATTTATCAGATTGATGAGTTTTTAGGAGAATGTGATTTACATGAATCATTGGATAAATGGTGCAATCCTAAGATTCCGTTCATAGAGCGCTGGAAAGCGTTGTGGAAGCCTAATGGTATGCCGCCCCATGAAGTCTTCCATTTTGAAAGGAAACATCATGGATTTCATAAAGCATTTTCTGCTTACTTTTCAACTATCATGCATTGCTTCATACCTTCACTATGGTAATAATCGTCTATAAATTATAAGATGAATAATCAGATGGAATATAAACTGCTTGCCGTAAGTTCATTCAATGAAGTCAATATTGGGGACTATATACAGGCATTGGCTGCATCACAATTTTTACCCGATAGAAATGGTTTTGTAGAGCGGGAAGAATTGAAATCATATACCGGAAAACCATGCAAAATAATCATGAATGGCTGGTTTATGCACAATCCGGAAGAATGGCCTCCTGCTCCACAGATTAGTCCGCTATTCATCGCTTTTCATATCAATAGTCTGGCTCAGGCTCAACTCCTTTCCAGGCAAAGTCTTGACTATTTGAAAATGCATGAGCCAATAGGTTGCCGTGATACAGCAACTGCAGACATGCTTGTGAAAGAAGGAATTAAAGCCTATTTTTCAGGCTGTCTGACACTTACATTAGGATATAAGTACAAAGCAGCCCAACGGGATGGCAATATTTATTTTGTTGACCCTTACTTTGTAACAAACTGGACAATTACGACAACTATAAAAAGTGCTGTCTACCTATTTCTGCACTGGAAAGCTATTAATACGATTGCACGAAAGCATCCGGAACAAAAGACAGGATTAAGGAAAAGATTCATACTGGCTAATTTTTACAAACAGTATGTGCGTGTGTTTACGAAGTCCGTATTGCTTAATGCTACTTATATTTGTCAACAGAACACGGATTATCGCAAAAAGTTTGCTACAGATGAAGCTCTTTTGAATGAAGCGGAAAGACTGGTGCAATTATACGCAAAAGCTACATTGGTTGTCACTTCCCGCATTCACTGTGCTTTGCCTTGTCTTGGATTAAATACTCCCGTGATCTACACCGAAAACAGCAGTCAGTCGGAAGCCAGCCGCTGTCGATTGGGTGGACTGCGAGAACTCTTTAATGTCATGTTGTGGAAAGATGGCAAACTACAGCCAGAGTTTCCTTTAAACGGGAAGATATCCTCTACTGACAATATTCCTGTTAACAAGCAGAAGTGGATGCCATTGGCAGAAAACATAAAAGAATGTATTGAGAAATGGATTAGACAAACATCGGCAAAACATTAATCAATAGAAAAACTCGCAAACTCATGAATAAATCACATCCTAACTTCCGCCTTTGGTGCTTATTGGCAGCTATTCCTGTTATAATAATCATCGCAGTCTATCTTATGTTCGCTTTTAAGTAATGAGTCAAGTAGCTAATAGAATTATAAAAAACACGGGGTGGCTATATGTGAAGATGAGCATAACGATGTTCATCTCACTATGGGTTACTCGTCTTATTCTTTTATCACTTGGTGCCAGCGATTTTGGAATCTATGCTATTGTTGGCGGTGCCATCAGTATGTTGGGCTTCTTCAATGGAGCTCTTTCAAGTGCAACCGTAAGGTTCATGGCATACGCAGAGGGACAGTCTGATCAGAACAAAAAAACTACTATTTTTAACGTATGCTCAGTTCTTCATTTATGCATCGCTGCAATAATGGTTCTTGTGTTGCTTGTAGCTGCTTTGATCTTCTTCAATGGTGTCCTGAATATCCCTCCTGGTCGTATGAATGCTGCCTATGTGGTTTACGGCAGTTTGGTGTCCGGTGTATTCTTTGATATATCGCGAGTACCATACGATTCTGTTGTAAATGCTCATGAGCACATGAAGTTCTATGCGATATTGGGCATCGTGGAAAGTTTGCTGAAACTGGCTGTAGCTTTTGCATGTGTATATACCTCCAAGGATAAATTGGTCGTTTATGGTGTGTTAATGGCTGTCATTCCATTGGTGTCATATTTTGCAACGCGTGGCTTCTGCAAAAGGCGTTACAGCGAATGTGTATTTGCCCCTCGTATCTATTGGGACAAAAAGAACATGAAAGAGATGCTGTCGTTCGCCTCCTGGAATTTTACCACAAGCATGGCTAGCATGATTAGCTTCTATGGCTCCGGTATCGTGCTGAATCACTTCTTTGGTACGCTCCTGAATGCTGCATACGGAATTGCTAATCAGCTTAACGGTCAATTGATGACTTTCTCATCAAATATGCTAAAGGCTGTCATCCCAGTTATAACCAAATCGGAGGGAAGTGGACAACGTACAGCAATGATACACCGGTCAACTATTGCCTGTAAATACTCGTATCTGATTTTGGCTATCTTTGCCATTCCTTTTATTCTGGAGATGAATTTTATCTTGAGAATCTGGCTAAAAGAGGTGCCTGAATGGGCAGTGCTTTTTTCACAATTGACACTTGTCCAATCGTTAATTTCGCAGATGACTATAGCCTATGTTGCCTCTATTCATGCTGAAGGGAATATCTCGCTATTCAGTAAGGTAAGAAGTGTTTTCAACCTTATAACAATCGTGCTGATTGTGTTGTTTTTTGCACTTGGTTCGTCACCAGTCATGCTGTTTGTGGTTTCTATAGGATGGACTGGTATCGTAGGAGCAGTTAGCATGGTTTATTTCATGAAACGCAATTGCGGTATGGAATATGGAACATTTATCCGTAATCTCTTGTTCCCTGTATTAGGTGTAACATCATGTAGTATTTTAATTGGAATAATCCCCATGATGTTTATGGAAGCATCATTCATTAGGTTGATTACTACCTCTTGTCTGTCGCTTATCGGTTTTTGCATTGGCTATTGGCTGCTTGCTACTAATGATGATGAAAAAAACGTCATAAGGAACGTCGTCAAACTACTCTATGCGAAAATCATTCGATCACGATGAATGCAGACATGTTGTAAAATAGTGAACGTTATGAAACAGGAAACGAAATACTTCAACGTCAAGATTGAGTTCGACCGTGATAAGGTTGATACCATCATTCTCAATGCCATAGAAAAGGGTGTTCCCGGATATGTTTGTGCCATTGAGTCAAACAACTTGACTGTGGCAAATAAGAATCCTGAGTTTATGGAGGTTGTCAATGGTGCTCTGGTAAATAGCTGCGACGGTTCGGTTTTGGCAAAAATCCTGGGTTGGATTTATAACAAGCCTTTCGACAGCTACATAGGGGGCGACCTTTTTCTCAAATTCATCAAGATGCAGCGCTTTCGCCAGTTCTATTTGGGTAACACGCCGGAGGTGCTGGCTGGTTTGAAAGCCAATATGTCGAAATTGGACCCAAAGATAGCAGGCATGCGGTTCGAGACTTTGCCTTTCTGCAAAGTGGATGAGTTCGACTACCAAGCCATTGCAGACAGAATCAATGCCGATAACCCTGACATCATTTGGGTATCGCTTGGTGCTCCCAAGCAGGAGATATTCATGTCGCGGCTGAAGCCCTATCTGAAGCGAGGGGTGATGTTCGGCTATGGTGCTGTGTTTAATTTCCACTCTGGCACAGGTCCTGTAAAACGGGCACCCAAATGGATGCTTCGCATGCGGTTGGAGTGGTTATACAGGGCATTTGAGGAACCGCAGAAGAACATCCCTCGCTATTGGGGTTTTATAAAAATCCTGCCCAGCCTTATCATGGAAGAAAGACGCAAGGTAAAAAACTTTGCAGCTCTTTAAAATAGTATATAATGAAACAGAAGCGGTCGTATATAGCATATAATATTTTCCATCGGGGACTTGACATTGTCGTGTCTCTGTTTCTGCTAATATTGGTTCTTCCGTTCTTTCCTATTGTTGCGTTCATCATCAAGTATCAGAGTCCGGGACCTCTGTTCTTCTCTCAGGAGCGGACAGGACTTGACGGAAAGACCTTCAGGATGTACAAGTTCCGTTCGATGCATGTGAATACGGAGTCGAACTCAAAGCAGGCAACAGTCAACGATCCGCGTAAGTTCCCCTTTGGGAAAATCATGCGCAGGACCAGCATTGACGAACTGCCGCAGCTCTTTAATATCCTGATTGGTGATATGAGTGTTATCGGGCCGCGTCCCCACATGCTTGCACATACGGAATACTATACCAAGAACATTCCTTTCTATATGGAGCGGCATGCAGTCAGGCCGGGACTTACGGGATGGGCACAGGTTACGGGATGGCGAGGTGACACCCCGGAAATATGGATGATGGAGGGACGCGTTATCCGTGATTTGTGGTATATAGATCACCGTAGCGTCAAGCTGGACATCAAGATTCTGGTGCTGACTGTCTTATGTGTTATATTCCCGGCTAAGGGAGCGCATTGATTATAACCAGTTTGTTATTGTAACCTGATCCGGTTATAATATTCTACCATCTGTCTTGCTTTGTTATCCCAAGAGAGTTCTTCCGCTCTCTCTTTGCATTTTTGGGACATCGCAGCCAAAATGTCGCGGTGTTGATATAAATATTCGATTCCTTCTGCGAAGTCCTTTTCTGACTGATGAGGATTAGATAGGGGAATCTTTATGCCTACCTGCTCATTAACACAATCTCCTTGCCCACATGTGTGAAAGCAAAGTACAGGCAAACCACAACCAATTGCTTCAAGCACGACATGAGGGGTACCCTCGGCAACGCTTGTAAACAAAAACAAGTTTGATTTCCTCATCAATTCGAGTACATCATCATGGTTGATGCTTCCATGCACTATGCAGTTATCAGCCAAACCGACAGATTCTGCAATTTGCATATACTCACGCATATCTCCTCCGCCTACTATATGCAACTTGATATCATGATGGTAAGCACTGGCAACACTTCTTATAGCCAAGGCCAGTTGTTTCCTAAAATCCGTCTTGCCCACCCATAAAATGTCAAACGATTGTTTTTTGTCAATATCAGTCTTTTGATACCCGATAGGATAGGTGCCTGTTTCATTCATCAGCGGGCTGTCAATACCAAAATACTTCTTGAAACTGATGACGCTATTAGATGAGGCAGATAAAACCAATGATGCTGTTTTTACCGCTTCATGCATTCTCGTCCCATATTTGAGCTGGCATATGGTAATGGTGTTTTTAAGCCAGAGGAATATTTTTGTAGGCAAAGAAGCACCATTGGCATAAGATAATGGAAACGATACCTTGGCATCCACCGGTCCCCATACAAATGGTATTCCGGTTTCCCTGCTTACCTTCCATAAATAACCAGGTTCACGAAATCCTATCATATTCAGTTGATGCAGAATATCAATTTTTTCTTTTTTACAGATATTCCTTGCTATATCAGCTGTTTTCTTTTGCCAATCCCTATAGTATAAGTAAAACCGCCAGTCACCTTGGTTCCAGCACATCTTCCGGACAGAATCCGAAATGGGATTATAGTAAAAATGCATATTGCTCCCATGCTCTATTGTCGGTATGACTGACTCAATCTTGTCACGGAACTCACCTTCTGTAATGATATGCAGCTCACAATACTTTGCGAGATTGACACACCAGTTCCATCCCATTCCAGGCTCGCTCCCCATTCCTGGCGAACAGGCATATGAATTAACTAAAACCTTTAGCATAATTTGGTACTCAAATACTCACTAATAAAGTCATCCACTACTGGCAACATACTGGCTGTAGGATTAATTCCACCGCTACGGCTTAGGCAGCCAGTGGTTACAACCAGCATATTGCTCCAGCGAGAATAATAGTCTTCAACATTCCTGAAGTCAAACATGCCATAGGGATGATAGATGTCCTCACAAGTCTGGACATTTATCTTTTCTGCCAGTACCTCATAATCCGAACCGCAGGCATTCAGATGCTCGATAGCAATATCCTTTGCTTTTATGAAAATTGCTTCAGCATCCTTGCCAGCCTCATAGTATACATCTAACCCGGGTACCCCAAACTTATCAGTCTTTGCTGACAACATAACGTAGTTATCCTTTGACGGATTCTCGATATCAATGTATAGAAACCATTCGTTATTCATTACATACATCCTACGAAGCACCAATACCGCCCATGCAAAACCAATGACATTGGGAATATCCTTGAATATATTCCATACGTATTTCCACTCAAAGTGGTGCTTAAACAATACTTCCTTCACACTCTCAAAGAATGGGAACTTCAGGTTGAATACAGGATGTATATAGAACGAGCAGTCATCGACCTCGCCAATCATCCGCTTGGTAATCAGCGAAGTGCCACGCATCCTGAATACATAGTCCTCATTCCCTATTTTCGTGGTTTCCTTGACTTTGAATACTTTCTGTGACAGGTGATCCGAGAAATACACCTTGTCGCTTTTTGTCAATCCCGAACTTAACAGGATGCGAACGCTCTCAAAAGCACCTGCCGTCAAAAAATAGAAGTCGAACGACTGGTGTTTCTCCTCACCATTCTCTTTGTATACAACGGCATCAATAGTCTTACCGTCTTTTGAATCCAGCTTGACGACCCTGCAATGTGACAAAATCCGAACCTGTTTGCGTTTGTTTATCTTGAACCAATGAAAGAAGTTCCGATGCAGGGCACTCAGCCATACACCAGTTTTAGTGAACAACTTGTCTGATACGTTGTTTTCAGGGAACTTGTTCTCTATATTGAACTTAGACAGCATTTCGTCCTTCGATTTTTTGTCCAGACGAATCACATCCCTCATAAAATCATCAGGATGGGCAAAGTCATTATCTGTATAGGTAAGCAATTGCCCGCCCCATTTATCCGAGGCACCGCCAAAACCAAAATAGCGTCCATCCGTCAGCCCCTTATACATAGACTTCTTAAGAGAAGAGAAAAAACCGATTTCCTCTTCACTCTTCACATGTTTGTCTCCAACATCAAAGAGCGTAATCTCAGACTTAGGATATTTTTCTATCAGCGAATTAATGACATAGCTGCCATATGTGCCGGCTCCCAATACTGCAATTTTCATTTTCAAGAGAATTTTATGTCAAGTTTTTCCTCTGTAAGTTTTGACGAGAAGTCACTCTCTATATACATTCCTTCAAAACGACTATACAAAGCCTTGGGCATGATTCCAATCTTGCACAACAGTAGTGGAAGGCCTTTGAACAGCCATTTAGGCATGATCAGAACCATTCCGCCAACCGTTTCCTTGGCATATCTGTATTTCGTCATTCCGTTATTGGGGAAGAAATGGTATACTTTGTCATTATGCTCCGTTTCAATGATTTTTATAAGAGCCTGATGAATTTCCTCTCTCTTTACAATAGGTTGTCTGCTCCTTTTGTTTCCTTTAATGATGCTTACCCTAAATGGCAACTGTTTGATGAAAGGACAAGGACGATTGTCTGCCAGGACATAGCCAGGACGAGTAAGAACCACCTCGAAAGGCAATGAATCCCTGACAGAAAGTAAATATTCATCAACAGCAATCTTAATCTTGCCATATCCATCCTTCCAGGTTCTATTTGATGGTTCTATATTTGTATTTTCATCCACACGTGTCAACAGGTAATTATATACCATGATGCTGGAAAAGTGAATCAATTTCTTGACGCCCTTCTCCTTACACATCTGAACAAGTGCCTTGGCATAGTTGATATTATCTTCAGTTGAAGCATCTTTCAACACGGCAAAATTCACCACCACATCATACTGTGGCGCCAAGGCATTGTTTTTATCTATCTCTGAATAATTACCACATACAGTCCCTTGTTTCCCACGGGAAAACGTATCAACCTCATAACCACTCCCCTGTAATAAAGACGAAAATCCTTGAGCTACAAACGATGTGGCTCCGCATATCAGTATTTTATTCATTTGTATTTTGACTTCAGATAATCCTCATGTATTTTTCTTTCGTCAGGAGAAAATCTTTCCCGTATTTTTCTTGCAGGGTTACCGCCCCATATTTCGAACGGGGGAATATCCTTTACAACAACAGAACCAGCGGCAACTATTGCTCCGTCACCAATTTCCACTCCTCCCAACACAAGTGAATTAGAACCAATCCAAACATCATTTCCAATAATTATCGGCTTGTCTATACCTCGTGGGGCATCCCACATGGTTGTGCCTGGAATAGAGAACTGATGATCGTTTCTTCCTGCAAAGACTACATTCCCGGCAACAAGAACATCATTACCCACCCTGATATCAGTAATAATCCATGTTCCTCTTCCAAATTGGACATTTTTACCCAATATTATTTCCCTGTTAATAATATGGCAGTGTGGCATTACCCTAACGAATCCGCTATATCTAACCCAAGGGTACTTAATATTAAAATAATACCACGTTCTTGCTCTATTGAAAAAATAACGCAAGGCAAATAATACTTTTCCTGTCTTTGCCGGCATGTTATGATAATCTACATTCATAGACTACTATAGTTTTTTCAATTTCTTTTTCAATCCATGAATCCGAATGCGAATAAAATCTTTTCTCTCCGCATTTTGTTGTTCCCTTGAAATGCAAATATCCTTCGGAAGCACAAGTGGGAATAACATTTTGCCAATAGTCAGATGCTGGTATAAATCTTCTTCACCTGATTCATAGTGAGCACCTTCGGTTGTGTTGCCTATATTTTTTGACAAATTGGTTTTTGCTAACATAACGACACCATTATTATACATAATGGAAAGATGCCAGCGGAATGCCCAGCTATTGAGGGCTTGTATGCTTTTGAAAGCCTTGCTGCCATGCGAATATGTGTGCAGGCCTTGTACTATTCCGAATTGTCGGATTAAATAACGTCTTGTTATCTGAGGCCAAAAGCTTAATTGCATATCCATCTTTTCCCATGCTCTTCTCCATGATGCCCATCCCCAACAATAGATGCTGTTTGTAAAGACAAAACTATCGGTCTCACTATACATCGGGGTATAGTTCTGAGCACTTATCTCCATGATTTTTTCCTCATGAGCATATCGTGGAAGCAATTCCTCACACACTTTAAAGAAGTCCTGACTGACAATCACGTCATCTTCGATGATGACACCCCATTCTTCCTGCTCAAAAAACCATGAAATAGCTCCATACATAGCCTGGGCACAGCCAAGATTTTCATCACGGAACAGAGTCTTCACCTCGCATGGCCAGTTTATTTCGTCTAAAACGGCCTTTCGGGTATCCTCGCATTTTAAGTCTTCCCCTTGTTTGTGCGCTCTTGGGCCATCGGCTGCTATATACAATCTTTCTGGCTTGTATTCCTTGATACATTGAAAAGCCTCCACCGAGACATTTCGACGATTAAATATTGTAAAAAGAACAGCAACTTTCTTCATCTCTATTTCTTCTTGACCCTTAACCGGCGACGAAGCAATCCTTTAGTCCGTCGTTAATACGCAGGGGAACCAGAACGTGATGACGTTCAGGTATTCCGAATCTTTCTGTTCTGAGGTGGCCTCGATCTTGCCTTTCAGCGAGGAGATGATCGATTTGCAGAGCGACAGGCTCATTATGGTGTCCTTGTCGCAGGTTCCGTTCACCTGACTGGCTGAATCTTTCTCGCTTGTAAATATTGTATTAATGACATCGCTGGGGATGGCGTCGCTGGTGTTCTCGAACCAGAAGCGAAGGCCGTCCTTTTCTTTTGCATAGCGGATGTTGATATAGCCAAGTGCTGTTGTCTTTGCTGCACAATGCAGTATGTGCATTACAAGCTGACGGAACATGGTTGTGTCCACCCACACCTTGGTATGCGGCGAGAGTTTGGTTTGCATGTTGACCTGCACATCGTCATTTACCTCATACATGATTTCCCTGCGATAGGACATGATAAGTTCCACCAGGTTCACCTGTAGCTTCTTGGAATGCGGAATAATGCCCTGTGTGTTGGACATAGCCCTTATCTCCTGGGCGTATTGGGTGAGCTGCTGACTGCTGAAACGTATATCCTCGATTGTCCTGGCTACGTCGGGATGTTGGTTTATGCACGGCTGGCTTTCGATGTCCTCGCAACTGTGGATAATCTTGTCGAGTGCATCCTTGAATGTCACACCCACCTCTTCCAGGTATTGGGACTTGATGTCCTCGTCGTCGATGGCATGTTGAATCTCTTCGTTCAACCGTTTACCCTGCCGGTTGAACAAAACGAGGATGGCTCCTATGATAACAAGGAGAACAATGTTAAGTGTGATAAGGAAATACGTCATATTGCTATTGGTGTTATTTGTATTCTATTTTTGGTTTTTGGTGCTCCTGGCAAGGCGCATGCCCAGATGGTAGAAATGATAGTGTGGTGAGCTCATGCTGCGGTCGGATGTCCTGCAGGCACGCGCACTTCCACCCCAGCGGCCGCCCCTGTTTACACGGCATGAGCCTTCTTCTGCTCCCTGGGGGTTCACCTCGTGCTGATTGCTGTACGGTGCTTTCCAGTCCTGGCACCATTCGTACACGTTGCCGGACATGTCGTATATACCCAACTCGTTGGGCATCTTTCCGCCCACGGTGTGTGTGCTGTTGCCGCTGTTGGCATTGTACCACGCCACATCGTTAATTGTATTGCTGCCGGCATATTTGTAGCCTTTGCTCAGGTTGCCCCCGCGTGCAGCAAATTCCCATTCCGCTTCGCTGGGCAGGCGGTACGTTTCCCCTGTAAGCTCATTCAGCTTGGCTATGAACTTCTGACAGTCATTCCATGTGATGTCTTCCACGGGCAAACGCGCACCCCTGAAATGTGAAGGATTCTTTCCCATGACATAGGTCCACAGGTCCTGGGTGACTTCGTACTTGCAAATGTAGAAGGCGTCAACGGTAACCTGATGGCAGGTTTTCTCGTCGCTCTCAGCCTCCTTCAACTGATTCTGGGACGCCCCCATAGTGAATGTGCCTCCATCGACCAGCACCATATTGTCATCCAGCTCCTGCAGAAGCGGCGACCGGAGATTCACGTCCTGCGCCATTGCATTAAGCCACAGGGCCAGGAGTGTGGTTATGGTGTATATTTTCTTCATTGATTTTCCCTGTTGTCGACTGTCAGGCAAAACGTACGTAGCATGGAAGCCAGAAATCCAGGACAATGCCCTTGTCTTCTTCGCTTGAATATGTCTCTATCGTACCATGTACATAGTCCAGCAGAACCTTGCAGATACGCAGGCTTATGCCTACTTGCCGGCACTCTATTGGCAAGGCATGGAAATTAGGATGCTTTTTCTTGAATATTACACCCTTGTATTCATCAGGCAGGCTTCCTCCGGTGTCCTCGATCCTAAAACGCAGTCCTTCGCGTTCCCATTCGTAGCTGATGAAAATATTGCCCGCCTTGGTATGTTGCGCACAGACACGCAGCAATAGCATCATAAGCAGGTGGAACATCGGAGTATCCAGGGTTGCCTTGCAGTTGGGCGACATGCTTGTGCGTATGCCCACGAGCACACCGCGGTTGATCTCGTGCAGTATCTCGCGTCTGTAGGACATTACCAGCTCGGCAATATTCACTTCGATGGTGCCGATTTCGGGAATACTGCCATCGAAGCATATAAGCTCATCCAACTCTTTCAGGAAGAAATTCATCATGTGGCTGTTTTCGTGGATGCTACGGATAAATCCGTTGCGCTCCTTTTCCGACATGCCGGACAAGGCCTCAATCTTTTCGCAGGAATTGTGAATTGCCTTCAAAGGCCTGTTCAGGTATTGTCCTATGTTCCTGAAGACCAGATACCTCATCTCCTTGCTCTTGGTCAGCAAGACAATCTCTTTCTGTCGCTGTTTGTGGATTCGGTATGTAATATAGGAGAGGACGGCAAGAACTGCCAGAATCAAAACCAGCAGCACCAGAAGTATAATGTCATGAATTTCCATCACAATGGTCGTTGTTCCTTTTATGTTTTGCACACAAAGATAGGGATTAGATTCGGTCTTGCCAAGGAAATCCTCCGTAATTTTGCTGATTTGTTATTTTTTATTATCTTTGAGTCGGAAAATCTGAAATATCCAGGTTGATAACTGTAAAAAAGCAGAAGATTATGAGCAGGAGCAGGATGATGTATCTGGCGTTTATCGCCTGTCTGGTTATTGGTATTTTTGTCACTTTGGCCAGTCATTGGAGGGGTAATGACAGCGGGGTGGAGAGGATTTCGGATGATTCGAGCCAGTTTGTGGCGCTTACGGATGTGGTGCCTGATGCTATTCTGGAAATCAGGTATTTCGGTACGTATAACTTTGTGGGCAGCAGGATTGACGGGTATCTGGAGCCGACGGCTTTGCTGACGAAGGTTGCGGCGGACAGCTTGCGTGTGGTGAGTGACGAGGTGATGAAACTGGGTTACAGGCTTAAGATATATGATGCGTATCGTCCACAGAAGGCAGTGGACAACTTCGTGAGGTGGGCTGCTGATGTGCCTGATACGCTGATGAAGAGGTATTTCTATCCTGACCTGGACAAGGGTGTGTTGTTTGACCAGGAGTATATAATGGCGAAGAGCGGGCATACGAGGGGGTCGACGGTGGACCTGACGCTGTTTGACATGGAGACGGAGAAGGAGCTGGACATGGGTGGTACGTTTGACTGGTTCGGGCCTGAGAGTCATCCTGACTTCTGCGGTAATCCGGATACCGGTGTGTACACGGGCGACAACAGCAAGAGTCCTGCGGGACGTTCGATAACTGAGGGGCAGTTCCGTAACCGTATGATTCTGCGCAGGGCTATGTTGCGTCACGGTTTCAAGCCTATGGACAGCGAGTGGTGGCATTTTACGCTTAAGGACGAGCCTTTCCCCAGGACTTACTTCAACTTCCCTGTCAGGCAGTTGGTGAAGTTATAGGTGATAATATATTAAAAACGAAGCATTTATGAGGGCTCGGTTTTTGATTCTTGCAGCTGCAATGGCATTCTCCCTTGCAGCAGCTGCACACCAGGAGGGTAGCGGTGTTGCGAAAGCGGACGGCAGTCGCAAGAAGGTTGCAGTCGTGCTGAGCGGCGGCGGTGCGAAGGGCATGGCCCATATAGGTGTGCTGAAGGTGCTGGAGAGGGCTGGCATTCCGATTGATATCGTGACGGGTACGTCGATGGGCAGTATCGTTGGCGGCCTGTATTCCATCGGTTACAATGCAAATGCGCTGGATTCTGTTGCACGTGCGCAGGATTGGGGATATGTAATATCTGACAAGGAGAATCTGCGCAACCAGAGCCTGAAGGACCGTCTGCGCCAGTACACGTACATCTTTACTACGGGTATGGTAATAGGCAAGAGGGATGTGAATGCGGGCGGCCTGATCAAGGGCAAGAACCTGGCAGAGCTGTTCCAGCAGCTGTGTACGGGCTATACCGACTCGCTGGATTTTTCGAAGGATTTGCCTATTCCCTTTGCCTGCGTTGCAACCGACATCATAGACAACAGCGAGGTGGACTTCCATAGCGGAAGGCTTCCGCAGGCAATGCGCTCGTCTATGTCGATACCCGGCGCGTTCTCGCCTGTAAGGCTGGGTAGCATGGTGCTGGTGGACGGCGGACTGAAGAACAACTATCCTGCCGACCTGGCGCGTGAGATGGGTGCTGACATTATCATCGGCGTAACGGTGCAGGGAGCTCCCAAGTCTGCCGATGACCTGAGCGGAACTATGAGCATCATAAGCCAGATTGTGGATGTAAACTGTAAGAACAAGGTCGAGGACAACCTGGCGATAACGGACCTGCACATGCAGGTGGACACCAAGGGCTACAACTCTGCCAGTTTCTCGTCTGCTGCAATAGACACGCTCATCCGGCGCGGCGAGGAGGAAGCCATGAGACACTGGGACGAGATTATGGCGCTTAAGCAGCGTATAGGCGTCGATTCGACCTTCCGCCCGGCCATTCTCCACCCCTTGCGCCCCAAGGCAATGACTGAGAAGTATCGTGTGCTGAGCTATAGTTTCGAGAACATGACGCCGCAGACGGAGATGTATCTTAGGCAGAAGTTCCATTTCAACAAGCGTGACAGCATCGATGCCACAACGGCAAGTCAGATAACTACCTGCATGCGTACGGATCTGTTCTACCAGAATGCCGAGTGCCGCTTTGTTCCGCAGGGCGACGGTGTACGGGTGATTGTCTCGGCAGGACAGCGCAAGACCATTCAGCTGCACGTCGGTATGCGTTACGATAGCGAGGAGCATGCCTCGCTGCAGGGCAGCGTCGAGATACCGTTCAAGACCAGTATGCCAATGAATGCGGACCTGAGGGTAAGGCTCGGCAAGCGTATAAAGGTGCGTGGCGACTGGGTGTTCCATCCGCGCAGTTTCACCAAGCCCTCGGTCTCGTACACATTCAACCGCAACGATGTGGACGTATATATCAACGGCGACCACGACTACAGCATCCTGTACCATCACCATCAGGCCGAGTTGCTGCCGTTTGACTTCGACGTAAGGCATTTCAATATACAGATGGGCCTGCGCTGGGACTATATCAGGTATATCGACAAGCTGATGTCCGACAAGACCCATGATACGGGGACTCTGAAGAACGGCCACTATTTCAGCTATCGCGCCAGGATCGAGTTCAACAGCGAGGACAACTGGATTTTCCCGACACGCGGAGCGCGGTTCCATGCCGGATACGCATACCTGACGGACAATTTCCTGCATCTTGAGGGCGAGACGGGAATGAGCGACGTAAGTGCCGACTGGCGTATGTCGTTCACAATAGGCAAGCGCTTCACCCTGCAGCCCATGATATACGGCAGGCTGCTGTTCGGCAATGTGATTCCGCCGATATTCGGCAATCTGGTCGGGGGCAGCAGTTTCGGGCACTATGTCGAGCAGCAGATGCCGCTGGCCGGCGTCGGGTACGTCGAGTATGTGAACCGCCATTTCCTGGCCATGCAGTTGCAGGCCCAGCAGCGCATAGCACGCAACCATTATGTGCTCTTCCGCTTCGCGGCTGCACAGCAGGCGGACAAGTTGGGGAATATATTTGACACACACACCATATTGGGCGGACAGATAGCGTATTACTACAATACAATCTTCGGTCCGTTAGGTGCTACGCTGGGTTATAGCAACCGTACCAGGGAGCCGTATTTCTTCGTCGACCTGGGATACGAGTTCTAAAGTGAAAAGTGAAAAATAGTTCCATGGGCTTCGCCCGTTCCATGGTTGTTAAATGGTTGTTCCAGATTGTTCCATGGTTGTTAAATGGTTGTTCCATAGTTGTTCCACAATTGTTTATCGCGACGGAGTCGCATGGAACTACTATTTATCGGACCGAAGGTCCACTGGAACTATTTAATTTATAATTAAAATACAATTACTATGAAGAAGACAAGGAATCTGTGGCTGGCGGGTGCGATAGCACTTGTTGCAGCCGTGACGACCGCCTGTTCGGGCGGCAGTAGCAATCCCGAGGCAGAGGCCGCTAACCTGCCTACTGACGGTATTCTGGGCGAACTGCCCAAGGTTGTTGCCGAGTACGAGGCTGCCGAGGCAGCAGCATCTGCCAAGTATGACGAACTGAAGGCAACGGATCGTGCAAAGGCCGACGAATTCTGGAAGGACTATATCGGTCAGGGAAATACGACCAAGTTCAAGAAGGAGACCCTACCCGCTGTTTCCAAGACCCTGGAAGGCAGGGAGATTCCTGCCGAGGTTGCTGAGGGACTGCCCATCAGGGTTGAGGGCAATTTCGTGCTGAACGACAGCCGCGATGCCTTCGTGACGGCTGTATTTACTGCCGAGGCTTCGAACGAGACCTTTGTGTACAATTTCATTCCCGTAGCCTTTGATACCGATGGTAATGCAATTGCTGAGGCCCGTAGTGTCAGCTTCAGCGACTACCCCATCAAGGAGGGCAAGGAGCTGTCCATACGTTTCTACATAAGTGTTAACGACTACGATGCAGCAAGATGGGCCCGCCTGGGCAAGATTGTCATTATGGACAAGACCACCGATGCCTATAAGCAGGCCGAGGAATACATCAAAGCCCAGAAGGAAGCCTTCAAGAACAAGTGAAAAATGAAAGAGTGAAAATGAAAAGTGAAGAGTAGGGTAGGGAACAATCCTACTCTTCTTACTTACCTGCTTACTTACTATTTTGAAAAAAAGAGGGTATTGATGGCTACATCATGGCTCCCAGGATTTTCTGGAAATAGGGGCCGTGGTCGTTGCGCCAGAGCATGATGGCTTCGTTAATCTGTCTTTCGTCGGCTTCGTGGGGCAGCAGGGTGCGGCCGTCTTCCATGTCGATGTAGACGTTAAGGTCGTCGTCTGTGCGGACCTGTGCTATGCCTGCGAGGTGGAGCGGGATGCAGCCTTCGTAGGCTTCTGCAAGTGCGATAAGGGTGTTGAGTGTGTAGTCGTCCATATTAGTCTTGTATGTATTGCATGAGGCTGAGCATCTTGTCGCGCAGCTGTGCGGCTGTGATGAAGTCGAGCTTCCTGGCGGCTTCCTGCATCTGGCGCCTGGTGGTGTCGGCGGCTTTGCGCAGCTGTTGCTGTGTCATCTGGTCTCCAATGACTTCGGCAACCTGGAGCATCTCGGTTTCGGGCAGGGTGTAGGCGGGGGCGGCTGCTGCTGTCTGGTTCTGACGGAGTTCGAGCAAATCGGTCATTGTACGTGTCTTGCGTATCTGCGTGGGGGTGATGCCGTGCTCCCGGTTGTATTGCATTTGTTTTTCGCGGCGGCGGTTGGTCTCGTCGATGGTCTTCTGCATCGAATATGTGATGTTGTCGGCATACATGATGGCAAGTCCGTTGACGTTGCGTGCTGCGCGTCCTATTGTCTGGGTGAGGCTGCGGTGTGAACGCAGGAAGCCTTCCTTGTCGGCATCCAGTATGGCAACGAGCGAGACTTCGGGCAGGTCAAGTCCCTCGCGCAGGAGGTTGACGCCGACGAGTACGTCGTATCTGCCGTTGCGCAGGTTGTCCATAATCTGGACGCGTTCGAGGGTATCGACCTCGGAATGTATGTATGCGGTGCTGATGTCGTGGTGCAGAAGGTATTCGCTGAGCTCCTCGGCCATGCGCTTTGTGAGGGTGGTCACCAGCACGCGCTCGTGGCGTTCGATGCGTTGCTGTATCTCTTCCATCAGGTCGTCTATCTGGTTGTCGGAGGGGCGTACCTCGATGCGGGGGTCCAGAAGCCCGGTGGGGCGTATAAGCTGCTCGACGACAATGCCTTCGCTCTTTTCCAGCTCATAGTCCTCGGGGGTTGCCGAGACGTAGATTGTCTGCGGCGTGAGCTGTTCGAACTCGTCAAACCTGAGGGGTCTGTTGTCCTTGGCGGCTGGCAGGCGGAATCCGTATTCGACAAGGTTCCTTTTACGTGCCTGGTCGCCGCCGTACATGCCGCGTACCTGTGGTATGGTGACGTGGCTCTCGTCCACGATGAGAAGGTAGTCGTCGGGGAAGAAGTCAAGCAGGCAGTAGGGGCGTTGTCCGGGTTCGCGTCCGTCGAAATAGCGTGAGTAGTTCTCGATGCCTGAGCAATGGCCCAGTTCGCGTATCATCTCGATGTCATAGTGTACGCGCTCGTCGATGCGCTTGGCTTCGAGGGACTTTCCTATTTCGGTAAAGTATTGGACTTGTTTCTCCAGGTCCTGCTCAATCTGGCGTATTGCCTTTTCCTGTGTATCCTGGCTTGTCATGAACAGGTTGGCGGGGTATATGCGGTAGTCGGTGAACGATGCCTGGCGCTGCATGGTCTGGGGGTTGAGCTCGTGCAGGGATTCGATCTCGTCGTCCCAGAATGTGACGCGCAGAATGGTGTCGGCGTATGCGAGCCAGATGTCAACGGTATCGCCTATAGCCCGTACTTCGCCCCGTGAGAAGCTGATGTCGTTCCTGAGGTAGAGGGCGCTGAGCAGGCGTCGCAGCAGTTGGTTGCGGCCGATGTGCTGTCCGACCCTGAGGTCAATGCTGTTCTCGGACAGTGTGGTGGGATTGCCCATGCCGTAGATGCAGCTGACGGAACTGACGACGATGACGTCCTTGCGTCCGGACAGCAGGGCTGAGGTGGAGGCGAGGCGCAGCTTGTCTATCTCATCGTTGATGGCAAGGTCCTTCTCGATGTATGTGTCGGTGGACGGGATATATGCCTCTGGCTGGTAGTAGTCGTAGTATGAGACGTAGTATTCGACGGCATTGCGCGGGAAGAACTGCTTCATCTCTCCATACAGCTGGGCAGCCAGAGTCTTGTTGTGGGAGAGTATCAGGGTGGGCTTGCCGATGTTGGCGATGACGTTTGCCATGGTGAATGTCTTGCCGCTGCCGGTAACGCCCAGCAGGACCTGTGCGGGAATGCCGTCCAGGACGCCTTGGGTAAGCTGCCGTATCGCTTCGGGCTGGTCTCCCGTGGGTCTGTAGTCTGCTGTCAGTTCGAAATCCATAGTCGTGCGTGAGGCAAAGTTACGACAATAATAGTTAAAAAGGCTTGTGTAAGGCAGTTTTTTGTGCCAGTCTTGGTCACATTTAATATTATTATTGTATATTTGCACGCTGAAAGTATGGAAAAGAAGCATGTAATCATAGTTTTGCTGGCTCTGCTGACAGGGGTGGTGTGTTCTTGTTCGAGGATGACTGCCCTGGAGAAGACAACGGACTTTGAGTACAAGTACGAGGTCGCCAAGCAGTATTTTGCCGAGGGCAAGTATGCCAGTGCCAGCCTGCTTTTTGCCGATGTGGTAACCATACTGAAGGGAACGGCGTATGCTGAGGAGAGCCTCTATATCCTGGCTATGAGCAACTTCTGCCAGAAGGACTATGAGACGGCGGCGCAGTATTTCCGTAAGTACTACCAGATGTATCCTCGCGGCCTTTACGTGGAGTATGCACGCTATTACTGCGGTCTTTCGCTGTACAACATGATACCGGATGCACGGTTGGACCAGCAGTCGACATACGAGGCTATCAAGGAGTTCCAGGAGTTCCTGGACAACTATCCGACGACGAGCATCAAGAGCCAGACGCAGAATATGATATTCCAGCTTCAGGACAAACTGGTCGAGAAGGAGTATCTGGCTGCAAAGCTGTATTACGACCTGGGTTCGTATATGATGAACTGCCAGTTTGGCGGCAGCAACTGGGAGGCTTGTGTGGTTACTGCCGAGAATGCCTTGCGCGATTTCCCGTACGCTGAGGCATGGCGCCGCGAGGAGCTGTCAATCATGATCCTGCGTGCCAAATACCACCTGGCGCAGCAAAGCGTCGAGACGAAGCGGGTGCAGAGATACCGCGACTGTGTGGACGAATACTATGCCTTCAGGAACGACTACCCCGAGAGCAGGTATCTGGGCGAGGCACAGACAATCTTTGCCAAGAGCGACGACTTTGTCAAGAAGCACGGCAGCAATGACGAATACGTGGATTAGGATAATCAGGACAAATAGAAAATACACAGATATGGATTACAAAAAAATCAATGCCCCCACCAATACGGTGACACGCGATGTTATGACTCTCGCTGACGAGACAGGTAATATTTACGAGAGCGTTGCTATCATCGCCAAGCGTGCAAACCAGATCAGTTCCGAGATGAAGCGCGAGCTGAACCAGAAGCTGCAGGAGTTTGCAACGTCAAGCGATTCGCTCGAGGAGGTTTTTGAGAACAGCGAGCAGATAGAAATCAGCCGCTATTACGAAAAGCTT
Organism: Bacteroidaceae bacterium; assembly: GCA_017617635.1. GTDB lineage: Bacteria > Bacteroidota > Bacteroidia > Bacteroidales > Bacteroidaceae > Physcousia. The sequence continues at coordinate 32,719 of JAFZVW010000050.1, forward strand.
CCGAAGGCTACCTTGCTGGCAACTGAGGAATTCCTTGATCACCGCGTCTATTACCGTACTCCGCAGCAGGGCGCAGATGCAGAGGAAGATATCTGATTGCCATGATTCAACGCATTCAGACCTTGTACATACTGGCAAGCCTTGTGCTCGGCACGGTATGTATATACTTGGAGATTTCCGCTGAGAACCATCCGTGGGCGCTGACGGTGATAATGGCTATTGCTGCAGTCCTGCAGTTCATGGCTGTATTTATGTTCCGCCGTCGTGCCGCCCAGATGCGTTTCTGTACATTCTGCATTATCCTGATGGTAGCGTGGTATGCGGTGTATGCGGCATTTGCATTTGTCATGGGCGACGGTCTGGTCGGTGAATACCGTCCGCGTCCATGGGCTGCAATACCTATGGTAAATGCAATTCTGCTTTACCTCGCTTTCCGTGCCATACTGAAAGATGAGCTGCTGGTCAGGAGCCTTGACCGCTTGCGCTAGTCAGGCAGTTTATCTTATCCCTTTGTCCTTTGTTTTCAGGACGTCGTAGAAATACGTCAGCTTTACGCTTATTGTGGAGTTTGCCGAGCGTTGGAAGTAGTCGCGCTTGCTGTTGTTGAAGATGTCGGATAATCCGAAGTTATAGCGTGCCTCCAGCGTGAAGTGTCCGATTTTGGGACGGCTGAACTCAAGGCCTGCTCCTCCGGTAATGCCGTAGGCAAATTTTTTCTGGCACTTCAAATCATATTGTTCCTTGCTTCCCTCGCGCAAAGAGAGCGTGTAGTCGCTCCATTCCCCCGTCTTTGACTCGTTTTCGCCGATGCAGAATCCTATCTGCGGGCCTGCTATTATGTATCCCATGAATCCCTTTCGCTCACGTCCCCAGCCAAGTCGTGCCAGCAGGGGGATGCTGATGTAGTTCATGGTGCGCGAGTAGGTGTCGGTACTGTTGACAATGTCTTCCTTCCAACCGAGCTGCTGGAAATTGATTTCTGTCTGCAGAGCGCAAACTGCTGAGAAAAACTTCTCGCAGGTGTACCTCATGCTGATGCCCATCTCCATGCCGGTGTGCATTCCCTGGGGAACGCTGGGTTTGAAGTTTACGTGGTTCATCACCATGCCTGCATTGAAACCGACGGCAAGGTCGTTGCGGTACTTTCCCACCTGTGCAGACGCTGTTGTGGCGGCGCAAACGGCTAATATTATGAGCAGATGTCGTTTCATTTTGGTACAAAGGTAAGAAATATTTGCGATGTACGATGTACGATGTGCTATTTACGATGTTCGATGTACGATTTAATTGGCTTTTGGTTGTTTATTACAGAATTATTTTTGTATATTTGCACATCATCATATTACATATATACAGGCCAATATAGAGTTTGTCCGCATGAAATATATCCATTGTCTTTTTCTGTTGCTCCTGCTGCCTGTGGGTATTATGGCTCAGATGCCGTCGATAGTACCCGAGGTCACATATACGAATCCCGAGGGGATTACCCTGTATGGCAGGTATCCGGATGACATGAACCTACAGGAACCTCAGAACGCTCCGTTGCAGGCTTTGTTCCGTTCCAATCCTCAGGATTATGCAGGGTGGAGCGCCCATTATGACTGGGTGGTGTATCTGGATACAACTTCGACGGAGCGCAGTTACGAGGTGCTGTTGCATCGCTACGACGAGGACCTGGAGTATACCTTTGTCCAGAAGGGACGCTACAAGGTGCGTGTGCGTGCCACATTCACCAGGGACGGTCAGACGGAGGTTTATCCCAGCGAGGAGATGGATTCGGTGTGCTTTACCTTCGAGATAAACCGCAGCCGCCTGAAGTTCCCCAACACCTTTACTCCAAACGGTGACCTGATAAACGATACCTTGCGTGCAAAGGAGTTCCAGAGTATTGTGGAGTTCCGTGCAATCGTGTTTAACCGCTGGGGCCAGAAGCTGTACTCGTGGGATGACGTTAATACCGGCTGGGACGGCAAGGTGGGAGGCTCGTACGTGAATGACGGAGCCTATTACCTCGTAGTCAATGCCAAGGGTGCCGACGGGCATATTTACCATATCAAGAAGACCATAAATATTCTGACTACCAAGCTGGATGACGCGTCAGCCGATCCGTCCGGCGGCGGAGATACGCCTTGATATCTATGGGAAATGACAGTATTATAGTTGAAGGAGCCAGAGAGCACAACCTCAAGAACATAAACGTCCGGATACCGCGCCGTTCGCTTACGGTGGTGACCGGCCTGTCGGGGTCGGGCAAGTCCAGTTTGGCTTTTGATACTGTATATGCCGAGGGGCAGCGTCGCTACATCGAGACTTTTTCAGCATATGCACGTAATTTCCTGGGCGGTGTCTCGCGTCCAGACGTTGACAGGATTAGCGGCCTGTCGCCTGTAATCAGCATAGAGCAGAAGACGACTAACAAGAATCCCAGGTCGACAGTCGGTACGACGACCGAGATATATGATTTCCTGCGTCTGCTTTATGCCCGTGTAGGCGAGGCTTTTTCGTATGAGACGGGTGAGCGTATGGTCAGATATACCGATGAGCAGATTGTAGACCTGCTGCTTTCGCACTATCAGGACCGCCGCGTATACATCCTTGCCCCGCTTGTCCATAGTCGCAAGGGACATTATGCCGAGTTGTTCGAAACCATCCGCCGCAAGGGTTATCTGTATGCCCGCATAGACGGCGAGGTGAAGGAACTGCTGCAGGGAATGAAACTGGACCGCTATCGCAATCATGACATAGAGGTCGTGGTTGACCGTCTGGCTGTTCATGACAAGGATGACAGCCGCCTGCGCCAGAGTATTGCGAATGCCATGCAGCAGGGTGGGGGACTGATAATGGTATGCGATGCTGAGACGAACGAGGTACGGCATTACAGCCGTCGCCTGATGTGTCCTACATCGGGCATCTCGTACAGGGATCCGGCACCGAATAACTTTTCGTTCAACTCGCCTCAGGGTGCCTGTCCGCGTTGCAAGGGGCTTGGCTATGTTTCCCTGATAGACGAGGAAAAACTGTTCCCCAATCCGAAACTCAGCATACGCGAGGGTGGTATAGCCCCATTGGGCAAGTCGCGTCAGATTATGATATTCTGGCAGATTGACGCCTTGCTGCAGAATTACGGCTATAGCATGGATACGCCTGTCGGAGAGCTTTCGCGCGAGGCGGTGAATGCCATTGTGCAGGGCAGCGGCGAGCGGCTGAGAATACCGGCATCGGTAACCAAGACCGGCAATGACTACTATTGCGAATACGAGGGTCTTACAAAATATATCAGTCAGGTTTCGGAATCGGACATGAGTGCGTCGGCACGCAAATGGGCGGAGCAGTTCAAGCGTACTGCGGTTTGTCCTGAGTGCAACGGTCAGCGGCTGAACCGTGAGGCTTTGCATTTCCGCATCGCAGGCAAGAACATATCGGAACTGTCTGATATGGACCTTGGACAGTTGTATGAGTGGCTGGACGGTGTGGAAGAACAGCTGGGTGAGCAGCAGAGACGCATTGCAAGGGAGATACTGAAGGAAATACGTACCCGTCTGCAGTTCATGCTGGACGTAGGTCTGGAGTACCTGTCTCTTTCGCGCAGCAGCATATCGCTGTCGGGCGGTGAAAGCCAGCGCATCCGTCTGGCTACACAGATAGGAAGCCAGTTGGTGAATGTGCTGTACATTCTGGACGAGCCGTCGATAGGCCTGCATCAGCGGGACAACCGCAAGCTGATAAAGTCGCTGAAGACATTGCGCGACACGGGCAATACCATAATAGTCGTGGAGCATGACCAGGAGATGATGGAGAGTGCCGACTGGATTGTGGATATAGGCCCCAAGGCAGGCCGCAAGGGTGGCGAGGTCGTATATCAGGGTACATATCCCGAGATGCTGGGGTGTCAGACCCTGACCAGCGGTTTCCTGAACGGCAGCCTGCAGATTGACGTTCCCGAAAAACGCAGGGAGGGCAGTGGAGAATCAATAATACTGAACGGTTGCAGGGGGAATAACCTGCAGAACGTTACGGTTCAGTTCCCGCTGGGTCGCCTGATATGTATTACTGGCGTGAGCGGCTCGGGCAAGAGCACCTTGGTCAACGATACCCTGTACCCGATTCTTTCGCAGCATTTCTACCGTTCGCTCAAGGACCCGCTTGCATACGACAGCATAGAGGGGATTGAATTCATTGACAAGGTTGTATGTGTCGACCAGAGTCCCCTGGGACGTACTCCGCGCAGCAATCCTGCCACATACACCAACGTGTTCAACGATATCCGCAACCTGTTTGTCGAACTGCCTGAATCCAAGATACGCGGCTACAAGCCTGGCAGGTTCTCGTTCAACGTCAAGGGAGGTCGCTGCGAGACGTGCTCGGGTAACGGCTATCGCAGTATTGAGATGAACTTCCTGCCCGATGTTACGGTACTGTGCGAAGACTGTCGCGGCCGCCGGTACAACCGCGAGACTCTGGAGGTCAGGTTCCGTGGGAAGAATATCGGGGAGATTCTGGACATGACTATAAACCAGGCTGTGGAGTTCTTTGAGAACCAGCCTGCCATACTGCACAAGATTAAGGTGCTGCAGGACGTGGGACTCGGCTATATCAAGCTGGGTCAGTCAAGCACTACACTGTCAGGAGGGGAGAGTCAGCGTGTCAAACTTGCGACAGAGCTTAGCCGCAAGGATACGGGACGCACATTATATATATTGGACGAACCTACCACAGGTCTGCATTTCGAGGATATCCGTATACTGCTGGGCGTACTGAACCAGCTGGTTGACAAGGGCAATACCGTTATTGTCATAGAGCATAACATGGATGTCGTCAAGAGTGCCGACTGGATTATTGACATGGGTCCTGATGGCGGTAGGGGCGGAGGCCGGTTGCTGGTGTCAGGGACTCCCGAGCAGGTTGCTGAGTCCAACTTAGGTTATACAAGTAAATATTTAAACGAAATACTATGCAGAAACAATTAGCATTCTTTTCTCTTGCCGTTGCTGCAGCAGGCGCCTCGGCACAGGCTCAGCGTCCTAACATCGTCTACATTATGACCGATGACCATACGGCGCAGATGCTGAGCGCCTACGGCAACAGTCCTGTTCAGACACCCAATCTGGACCGTATTGCACAGGACGGAGTCCTGTTCCGCAACAGCTTTGTTGCCAACAGCCTGTCAGGACCCAGCCGCGCCTGTATGATAACAGGCAAGCACAGCCACAAGAACGGTTTCACCAACAACGAACACGGAATCTTTGACGGCAGTCAGCAAACCATGCCAAAGCTGATGCAGCAGGCAGGCTATCAGACGGCGCTGATTGGCAAGTGGCATCTTGTCAGCACGCCTACGGGCTTTGACTATTTCGAGGTTCTGCGCGGACAGGGAGAATACTACAATCCTGATTTCATTCAGATGGATGGCAGTACCAAACGCGAACAGGGCTATTGCACGAATATCATCACCAACAAGGCAATTGACTGGATTGAGCATCGTGATAGGCAGAAGCCTTTCATCCTGTTTGTTCATCACAAGGCCTGTCATCGTGACTGGCTGCCCGAGCTGAAGTACATGCGCGAGTATGAGAACCAAACATTCGAAAAGCCTGCCAACTTCAACGATAACTGGGAGGGTCGCGTTGCAGCGCAGCAGCAGGAAATGACCATAGCCAGCCAGCATGATATGGATCTGGCATACGACAACAAGGCATATCTGCCGGGCGACAGCAGTCGTCTCTCGCAATCATACCTTAATTATGTAAATCGTCTCAGCAAGGAAGACCAGCAGGTATACTGGGCTTTCCACGACAGTCTTTCGTGCGACTTCTTCCGCCGCTTCCCTTCGTACCGCCACTACAAGGCAACGTCGCCCAAGAACGATGCCCTGACGGATTGGAAGTTCCAGCGTTACATGCGTGACTATGCCAAGGTGACCAAGTCTCTGGACGACGAGGTCGGCCGCCTGCTGGATTACCTCAAGTCACATGGACTGTATGACAACACGCTGATAGTCTACACTTCGGACCAGGGCTTCTACATGGGCGAGCATGGGTGGTTTGACAAGCGTTTCATGTACGAGGAGAGCCTGAACACACCTCTGCTTATGCACTTGCCGCAGGGCTACAAACGTCACGGCGAAGTGCAGGAGATGGTACAGAATATCGACTATGCGCCCACATTCCTCGAGATGGCTGGAGCAAGGATTCCTGCTGACATCCAGGGACGCAGCCTGGTGCCGCTGCTGAAGGGCGAGAAGGCCGTAGGCAAATGGCGCGATGCCATATACTATCATTTCTACGAGTATCCTGCCGAGCACAGCGTCAAGCGCCACTATGGCGTGCGCACCAGCCGCTACAAGCTGATTCACTTCTACAACGACATCGACGAGTGGGAGCTGTTCGACCTGAAGCAGGATCCGACGGAGATGCACAACGTATATGATGACAGGAAGTATGCAGGCGTCCGCAAGCAGATGCATGCCGTGCTCAAAAAACTGCAGAAACAATACGACGACAATATAGAAAACGAAATAAAACATTAACCTTAAACAATTAAAGCTATGACATTTGAGAAAGTCGTGGGCCTTATCGATGCCCCATTCACTCCTTTCTACGAGAATGGTGATGTTAATCTGGAGCCAATTCCTGCCTATGCACAGATGCTGCACAAGAACGGTCTTCAGGGTGTGTTTATCAACGGCAGCAGCGGTGAGGGCTATATGCTTACCGAGGAAGAGCGCATGCGTCTTGCCGAGGCATGGATTGCTGCAGCTCCCGAGGGCTTCAAGGTAATTGTACACGTCGGTTCGTGCTGTGTGCGCAACAGCCGTATGCTGGCCGAGCATGCACAGAAGATAGGTGCGTGGGGTATTGGTGCAATGGCTCCTCCATTCCCTAAGATCGGACGTATCGAGGAACTGGTGAAGTACTGCGAGGAAATTGCTGCCGGTGCTCCCAACCTGCCGTTCTACTACTATCACATTCCTGCATTCAACGGTGCGTTCCTCCCAATGGTACAGCTCCTGCAGGCAGTTGACGGCCGTATTCCCAACTTTGCCGGTATCAAGTACACCTTCGAGAGCATCTACGAATACAACCAGTGCCGTTTGTATGCCAATGGCAAGTTCGATATGCTTCATGGTCAGGACGAGACCATCCTGCCTTCACTGGCTATGGGCGGTGCACGTGGCGGCATAGGCGGAACAACCAACTATAACGGACGTGAGCTGGTAGGTATCATCCAGGCTTGGAACGAGGGGAATCTGGAGCTGGCACGTGAGCGTCAGAACTTCTCTCAGGCAGTAATCAATGTAATATGTCATTTCCGCGGCAATATCGTTGGCGGCAAGCGTATAATGAAACTGATAGGACTGGATCTTGGTCCTAACCGCACACCATTCCAGAACCTGACTGATGCCGAGGAGGCACAGATGCGCAAGGAACTGGAGGAAATCGGTTTCTTCCAGCGTTGCAACCAGTTCTGATTATCTGACAAAAAAAGGTTTTGCAGGAAATGATGAAAAAAATATTAGCATTACTCTCGGTCATTCCATTATTCGCCTTAGCCCAGAATCAGGTAGGCGTGACCAAGTCTGTACCGATGCGTCAGGCCGTATCCGGTCATTATGCCGGATGGATTCAGCATGAGCTGTGGACATGGGGTGGCTGCAATTTCCCCGACAAACCATGTGCTGACGGCGGTGAGAAGAAATTCTATCCGCAGGCCTATGGTGCCAGCGTACAGATTGGCGACGGCGTATTGTTCCTTGGTGGACAATGCGGTCCCAGTTCGCTCACTACGTGTGAGTTCTACCCCAACAGCCTGAATCGTGAGATGTGCACTCCTCTGCCTGTCGGCCTTGACAACTTCGGAGCCACATACTACGACGGTACGGTTTATGTTGCCGGTGGTCAGAGCTTCGGTAAGCCCAACCGCGTCATCTACAGCGCCCGTTGGGAAAAGCCTCTGCGGTGGGTGGCACTGGATACTCTTCCCGACAATTGTCGCCTGCAGCCTTGTGTGCAGGTACAGTATGCATCTGCCGGACCTGCCCTGTATGTCTTTGGCGGCTATCAGCCTCAGGTCGATTCGACAGGTCAGAAGGCCATAGTGTATAGCGACGGTGTCTACATGAACCTGGCAAGCCACCAGTGGAGCCGTACCAGCCCTGCATCCGTATGGAAACAGGAACAGGCCGGTGAAGGCGCTGACGGGACCGGGAGCTGTCTGGAGCGTCAGGCCATTGTCGGAGCTGCCAGCGCAACATCTGGCTACAGCCATGTCCTGTTCTTCGGTGGCGTTGACTATGACGTATTCTACCGTGCTGTCAGCGGTCAGCAGGACAGCCTGTATCTGCGTCATCAGCCAGAATGGTACAAGTTCCGTCAGGGCGTCCTCGTTTACCATACGATAACGGATTCGTGGGCTATGTTCAAGGGTGATTCCCTTCTGGCACGTGCCGGAGCATGCCTGACAAAGGATCCAGACAATTCTGTATGGTACTATTCAGGCGGCGAGACCATGCCAGGCGTACGCAGCGCAGATGTCAGCGAGGTCAGGATAACCACCCGGCATAACTTCGGTTGGCTCAACTGGACCGTTCTGGTACTGTATCTGGTAGCCATGCTGGGCATGGGAGTATACTTCATGCGCAAGGAGAACGGAGCAGACGACTTCTTCAAGGGCGGCGGACGTATTCCATGGTGGGCTGCAGGTATCAGTATCTATGCCACGATGCTGAGCGCCATTACCTATATGGCAATACCGGCCAAGGCATACACTACCGACTGGACGTACTATCCGATGCTGTGGATGATACCTATCGTAGGTCTGCCAGTAATCAAATACTACCTGCCATACTTCAGAAAACTGAAGGTAGCCAGTGCATACGAGATACTGGAGGAACGCTTCAACCCTGCCACACGACTCATGTCATCGGCTTTGTTCTGCATCTTCATGGTTGCACGCATGGCTCTCGTCATGTATCTGCCGTCATTGGCTCTTACGGCCGTAACGGGCATTGACATCTATCTGTGCATCATACTGATGGGACTTGTGACCATTATCTACTGCACCATGGGCGGTGTCGAGGCCGTTATATGGGGCGACGTAGTGCAGGGAATCATACTGGTGGGCGGTGCAATCTTTGCTGCCGGATACCTGATGACAAATACAACCGGAGGCATATCGTCATGCATCGATATCGCGCTGGACAACGACAAGCTGCGCCTGTTCGACTGGAGCAACGGTTGGTCCAACGCTACATGGTGGGTTGTAATCATAGGCGGACTGGCCAACAACCTGATATCATATACCTCCGACCAGACAGTCATACAGCGCTACATGACTACCAAGGACGAGAAATCAGCAAGCCAGAGTATCATGGTCAACGGTTTCATGTCGGTATTCATCTCAGTAGCATTCTATATGATAGGTACAGGCTTGTACACATTCTACAAGACCCATCCTGCCGAGCTGGATGTCACCATGTCCCAGTCAGACGCCATCTTCCCCTTCTTTATGATGAGCCAGATGCCTGCAGGTATTGCAGGACTGCTGATTGCAGCCATCTTTGCTGCGACGATGAGTACCATCTCCAGCAATATCAACAGCGTATCCACAGCCTTCAGCGTGGACTTTGTACAGCGCTTCCGTCCGTCAATCACATCCCAGCAGCTGCTCAAGACTGCACGATGGACATGTATCATAAGCGGATTGATAGGTCTGGCTGTCGCTCTGATGATGGCTACATGGAACATACAGTCGCTGCTTGACTACTTCAACACCATACTGGGTCTTCTGACCAGCGGACTCGGAGGTCTGTTCTTCGTTGCCGTGTTCATGCCGCGTGTCAAGGGATATGCAGCGCTTACAGGCTTCATCGCAGGCGAGTTGGTAGTATTCTGGATGAGCTACTGTACCGATGCCAACCTGTTCCTCTTCGGTGCTACAGGCATTATCGTGTGCGTTATCGTATCATATATTCTGTCATTTATAACCAAGAAATAAAATGATTGACTTCAAACAACTAGCAGCTCAGTACAAGAGCGAGCTTCTGGACAAGATTATGCCTTTCTGGATGCAAAACAGCATAGACACCCAGTATGGCGGTTATTTCACATGTATCGAACGCGACGGCCAGGTTTATGATACAGACAAGTTTGTCTGGCTGCAGGGTCGCGAGGTATGGATGCTCTCAACATTATATAATAAGGTAGAGAAACGTCAGGAATGGCTGGACGCAGCCATCCAGGGAGCCGAGTTCCTGAAGAAGTACGGTCACGACGGCAACCTTAACTGGTACTTCTCACTGGACCGTGAGGGACATCCGCTGGTTGAGCCGTACAACATCTTCTCCTATACCTTTGCCGTAATTGCCTTCGGTCAGTTGTACAAGGCTACCGGCAATCAGGAATACGCCGACATTGCCAAGAAGACGTTTGACATCGTGCTCTCAAAGCGCAATAACCCCAAGGGCAAATGGAGCAAGGCAGCACCTGGCGCCCGTGCCTTGAAGGACTTCGCCCTGCCCATGATTCTATGTAATGTGGCATTGGAGATCGAAGACCTTTTGGATCCTAAGTTCCTGCAGGAGACCATCGACATCTGCCTGCACGAGGTTATGGACGTATTCTATCGCCCCGAGTTGGACCTGATAGTAGAGAACGTCAGCAAGGATGGTGAGCTGGTTGACTGCCACGAAGGACGTGTGCTGAATCCCGGTCATGCCATCGAGGCCATGTGGTTCATCATGGACCTGGGCAAGCGACTGGGACGCCAGGACCTTATCGAAAAGGCCGTACACATTGCCCTGCGTGAAGCAGAGTACGGCTGGGATAAGCAGTACGGCGGCATCTTCTACTTCATGGACCGTCTGGGTCATCCCCTGCAGCAGCTGGAATGGGATCAGAAACTGTGGTGGGTACATGTCGAAACCCTCATCACCATGATCAAGGGCTACGAACTGACAGGTTCCGAAGAGTGCCTCAAGTGGTTCCTCAAGATACATGACTACGTATGGAGCCATTTCGTAGACCCCGAATATCCCGAATGGTTCGGTTATCTGAATCGTCGCGGCGAGGTACTCCTCACCCTCAAGGGCGGCAAGTGGAAGGGCTGCTTCCACGTTCCCCGCGGCCTGATGCAGGTATACCAGTCGCTCGAACGCATTGCTGCAAAGCAAGGTTAACGCTTAGCGTAATGTGATAAAACAGGTACGGCGTACGAAGGTCGAAACAACGGTGTTAAAACGACTTTCCTACGCCGTACAAAAGTTAAAACAACGGTGTTGTTTTTTTTAGTCCTTTCCCCATACTGTTCGCATACTGTAGGCTGCTCCTAAGCTGCTCCAAACAGCATTTTGAGTAAGGCAGGAAGCAGGCAAGGAGCAGCCTAGGAGCAGAGTGCTTGCTGCCTGGAAGCAGGCTAAGACTGCCCAACTGGATTTTTTTAACTTTCCAGTTAGGAAATTATTTTTTTCCAGTTGGATAATTTTTGTTCACTAACTCTTGTATTTAAATAAATATTTGTATTTTTGTGGCGTCCTCACGCCGGAAGTGGTGTAAAAAGCCACTGGGAATGCCACTAGGAAAGAGTTTCTTTGGCGGTGTGGGATACCAAATATTTTAAAAGGCGTATATCACGCGCTTTGTTCTTGACGTATCGAAACCTGAGAAATTTCATTCCTGTCAACGAACACAGCAACGATAGACGCCCATGGGTATGTAATTATTATGCATCTGCAAAATTTAGCAGGTGTAATGTTTGCATATCGGCGTGGGGTCATGGTTGCTCGTTTCGACAGGAAGGGCAATCTCAGGGCCTCGATACGTGGAGCGAGCAACGGGCAGTCTCCACGCTTTTTTTGTATCTTGGGAATAAGACCGTAAACAATCAAACAATCATTTAAGTACACTATTTGGAGACGTAGTGCAAAAAAACAAAAACTATGTCAAACCAAGTAGTGTAATTATTATTTGTATCCGCTAAGTTCTGTCCGGGCAAAACCAATAGTGGATATCTGTTTATTAACTTCTAATTTATTTTATAATGAAAAAGATTGTTTACTTAATGTTTTTGGCTGTAATGCCAATGTGTTTTTCTGCTTGCAGTAGTGAGGATGAAAATGGTGGAATCAATGCCCAATTAATAGGGACATGGCAAAAGATGCACAATGATGGTACTCTTGGTAACGATCTTTGGGTTTTCCAATCAGATGGAACTATGTATATGCATTACACCGATGCTAACGGAAACATTATCTATACTGATACCTACAGGTATAGGATTGAGAACCAGTATTTGTATACGGACTATTTGGGTAACGATGAGGGGGAGGAGGATGATTGGAAGGATCAAGGTGCAATTTCCATCAAGAATAATATTTTGACAGTCGTTAGGTCATCAGGAAACGAGAAACGCTACAAAAAAATCAAATAAGTTTATAAGGAAACAATCGTATCAACAAAGATAATGTTAATTGGTTTCTTGTGATTTTGTCTGTCTTCACAAAAGGAACCCAAAGGGGCTGACGCTGATCAGTGTCGGCCCTAATTCAAATAACAAGAAAATATAAACACAATGAAAATGTCAACATCAGTAAAAGAATCGGCATTCTTGTTCCTCGTTTCATTTGTCCTTATCACGCTTTTCAGCGCAAGTTCTTTCCTGTATCCCCTTAATCCGTGGGATGATGCCAATGTATTTATGACAATAGGTAAGGCCATGCTGTCGGGAAAACATCTCTACACAGATATTTTTGACCAGAAAGGCCCCGTTCTTTTCTTTATCCACGAATTTGCTGCATTGGTTTCCTATAAAAGTTTCTTTGGCATATACTTGATTGAGATACTGTGCTATTGGGGCTTTCTGTGGTACAGTCACAAAATCATGAGGTTGTTCAGCAATAGCTGGATAGTAATGCCACTTACATGCCTGATTGGTTTAGTCGTGGTTACTACCGATTTCTTTTTCTATGGCGACAGCGTAGAAGAGTTCAGCCTGCCTATACTGAGCTATACCTTATATTATATATTGTCCTACCTGAAGACACTGGTCATCCCGTCAAAGAGGATATTGGTCTTTGTTGGTGTAGGAATGGGCATTATCTTCTGGATGAAATTCACCATCGTTGTATTTCATTTTGCTGCCTTGATAGGATTGCTGTATATCTGCTATCGCAACAATAAATTACAGGACTTGTACCAAATTACGCTATGGATTATTGCAGGATTTGTACTTCTTTCAGTTCCGTGTATACTGTATTTCGTACAGAATGGAACTTTGGCAGACATGTTCGATGCCTACTTTTATACAAACCTGTTTCAATATGGAGGTTCCGCAGCCAATGGAGAACCTGATGCGCCGTGGTTCTTCTTTGTGAAACTTGCTATTGCAGCAATCCTAGTGTTGCCTGTTGCCTTTACAAAGGTAAGGTGGGATTTTCGCCTGCTTGTAGTAATGTGCTATGGACTTCAGATGCTCAGTTTTACACTATGGAGCGTAAACATATACTATTTCCTTGTTGTCTTTGTCTATGCACCATTGGTAATATATTTTTTGCGAAATGTGGAATGTAAGCGCATCGCAGCATCCATTATGATTTTGACAGGCATAATAGCAACCGCCACAAGCTACAATTTTGTGACGCTTGTAAACGGTACCTTTCATCGCGGCATAATCCCTATTGCTCAATATGTAAATGCACATAAGACCAAGACCGAAGATGTCCTGACATTCAGTTCACATGAGACAGGAATATACCTTCTTGCCGACGTGTTGCCTCCAAATCGTTTCTTTTTTGCACCAAACGCAACCAAGCCGGAGATAAGAACGGAACAGGCAGAATGCATACGTAATCAAAAACCAAAATTCCTGATAAGAAAGACTGATCCGGTAAAAACCACATTGGTTTATTACGATATGCCAATACCGGAGGACTATAGGCTTGTCTGCCATGAACGAGAATTGTTCAGATATCACTTTCTGCTTAATCCGAAAATGTTCCTATGGAACCTTGGTTACACGCAAGGGTTGATGAAAAATCTGGTTGATAAAAATACGGAACAGCAGAACCTGTATTTGTATGAACGTAACAATTAAGCAATTTGTAAAATTCGTGACTGTAGGATGTATCTGCACTTTTACAGATATGGCGCTATTTTATGCCGTCAGGACTTTGTTTTCTTATCAGGTTTCAATGATAATAGGATATTTGAGTAGTCTTGTACTGAATTATCTGTTGACTATCTATTGGACATTCGAGACAACATCTTCGGCAAAGAATGCAGTAGCAATTGTCTGTGCGCATTTAATAAATTTATTTGTAATTAGAATGAGCCTGATGTATATATTTGTGCAATTTGCTTCATTGAATGACAGGACAGCATTTATACCAACACTAATATTAAGTAGCATACTTAACTTTTTTATAATAAAGAAACTAATACATGGATAAGAGCATAATAGAAAAGATATTGGCTATTGTTGTACCGTGTTATAACGAGGAGTCTGTATTGTATGAAACGACAAAAAAACTCGTTGAGGTTCTAGACGATTTGAGTATTGTCATATCTCATGACAGTTTTATATTGTATGTGAATGATGGCAGCAAAGACCAAACATGGGATATAATCCAAGAGTTACATTCACAGGAAAAGCGCGTATGTGGGGTTAACCTTGCGGCCAATGCAGGACATCAGAATGCTTTAATGGCGGGGCTTACCATCGTTCAAGATAAGGCTGATATGATTGTTACCATTGACGCAGACCTGCAGGATGACGTGAATGCTATCAAGGAAATGGTGGCCAATTATATCAAAGGAAATGATATTGTATATGGTGTCAGGAAAAACCGTAGTACGGATACTTGGTTTAAGCGTAATACTGCACTTGCGTTCTATTCCGTGATGAAGAAAATGGGAATAAAGTCAGTCTATAATCATGCAGACTATAGATTGATGAGTAGGCGGGCTGTCAAGCAGTTGCTTATGTACAGCGAAAGAAATTTGTTTTTAAGAGGATTGGTTCCTCTTATTGGATACAAAACAGCTTGTGTCTACTATGATCGCCATGAACGTTTTGCGGGAGAAAGTAAGTATCCGTTTTCAAAAATGATTTCCTTTGCATTTGATGGTATAACGAGTTTTTCTACAAAGCCTGTTCATTACATATTCATAATAGGAATATTATTTGTACTTGTGGCTTTATCTATTATGCTATACTCATTGTATTCTTATTGCATGGGAAATACTATTGAAGGATGGACGTCTGTCATGATGTCAATATGGTTCTGTATGGGATGTATACTTCTGGCAATAGGTGTTATTGGTGAATATATAGGGAAGATATATTATGAAGTAAAAGGACGACCGCGCTTTAATATAGAATCGGTTCTTATAGACTAACCTTTTGTTGGGAGGTTAATTCCTTATTAAATAGAAAATGATTACGACAGCAGTTATAATGGCAGCGGGTCTGGGCACTCGCTTTGGTGAGCAAACAGAGCGAAAGCCTAAGGGATTTATTCCTTTCAAGGGTATTCCCATGATTGAGCGCTCACTCCAAGCACTTATAGATTGCGGTATCAAGAAAATAATTATCGGTACAGGCTATCACAAAGAGTCTTATGAGGTTTTAGAGGAAGAATACCCTGGCAAAGTACAATGCGTGTTCTCTCCTCGCTTCGCAGAGACCAACAGCATGTACACGCTTTGGAATTGCCGCGAGGCAATAGGGGAGAATGATTTCTTGCTGTTTGAGTCAGATTTGGTGTTTGAAAAGAAAGCTGTCACGGAACTGATTAATTGCGCATTTGATTCTGCTATGCTGATTACTCCTGTTACCAAGTTCCAGGATCAGTACTATGTGCAGATGAACGAGAAGTGTGAGTTGATTAACTGCTCAGTGAATAAGGATGAGATTCAGCCCTCAGGCGAACTGGTGGGCATTCACAAGATTAGTAATCCATTCTATAAGATACTCTGTTCAGAGTATGAAAAGATAGTTGACGAGAAACCTGAACTGGGCTATGAGTTCCAGTTGTTAGACGTTTCTCAAAGAATTACACCTATGCACGTTCTTAAACTGAACGATTTGCAATGGTATGAAATAGATGACGAACAAGACCTTAAATACGCAGAAAAAAACATAAAAATAGGTTAATCACAAAATTCCATAACTGTGACAAAGAAAGTATATCTTGGCATGATTGGCGATATCATGCATCCCGGATTAATTAATATCATCAATGAAGCCACGAAGTATGGAAATGTGATGATAGGATTATACACAGATAAAGCTATCGCAACTCACAAGCGTCTGCCGTATCTGACATATGAGCAACGGAAGCAGGTGATAGAGAATATCAGAGGTGTAAGCTCAATAGTCCCCCAGGATGATTGGAGCTATGTGCCCAATTTGGTAAAGTATAAACCAGACTATATCATCCACGGTGATGACTGGTTGGAAGGTCCGGACAAGTACATCCGTGATGAAGTGTTCAAGGTAATGGAAGGTCTTGGCGGTAAGGTGATTGAAATTCCTTATACTAAGGGTATCACATCCAGCGGCCTTGCTGAAGAATTGGAGTCGCTGGGTACTACACCTCAGGCACGCTTGAAGAGCCTCCGTCGCTTGATTACAGCAAAACCGATTGTACGTATCATGGAGTCTCACTGCGGTCTAACCGGTCTTATCATTGAGCACACCAAGGTTGAGGTGGGTAATGAGATCCGTGAGTTTGACGGTATGTGGGCTAGCTCTCTGACAGACTCTACCAGCAAGGGCAAGCCCGATATTGAGGCTGTTGACTTGACAACACGTCTGCATGACCTGAATGACTCACTGGAGGTTACCACTAAACCGGTTATCTATGATGGTGATACCGGTGGAAAGACTGAACATTTTGTGTTTACAGTTCGCACACTGGAGCGTCTTGGTGTGTCTGCCGTTATCATTGAGGATAAGGTGGGCTTGAAGCAGAACTCTTTGTTTGGTACAGATGCAGTACAGACCCAGGACACCATTGAAGGTTTCTGCTCCAAGATCCAAGCTGGTAAGGAAGCTCAGGTTACCCGTGACTTCATGATCATTGCCCGTTGTGAGTCTCTGATTGCAGGCAAACCTGTTGAGGATGCACTGGAGCGTTGTCATGCATACGTTGCAGCCGGTGCTGACGGTATCATGATTCACAGTAAGAACAAAGACGGTCAGGACATCAAGGAGTTCTGCCAGCGTTTTCGTGAGGTAGATAATCATACGCCTATTGTGGCTGTTCCTACCACATATGGCCAGTTCACTGAGGCTGAACTCGCAGAGTGGGGAATCAACATTGTGATTTATGCTAACCACATGTTGCGTTCCGCATATCCTGCTATGGTGAAGTGTGCAGAACGTATCCTTGAGACAACTCGTTGCCAGGAGGCATCTGAAGAGTATTGTATGCCTATCAAACAGATCTTGAACCTCATTCCTGGTACTAAAAAGAAATAAGCCATGATTAGACCTGAATTCTTTATTGAGAAACTGAGAGAAAACGGCATTGACTGCTTTGCAGGTGTGCCTGACAGTCTGCTGAAGAACATCTGTGCTTATATCACAGACCATTGTGATGCAGAGCATAACATCATTGCCGCTAACGAAGGTGCTGCAGTAGGCCTTGCTGCCGGCCACTATCTGGCTACAGGCCAGCCTGCCTGTGTGTATATGCAGAACAGTGGTGAAGGTAATATCATTAACCCGCTGGCTTCTTTGACTGATCCTGAGGTTTATAACATTCCTGTACTCCTCCTCATTGGCTGGCGTGGCCGTCCTGGAGTTCACGACGAGCCCCAGCATGTAAAGCAGGGAAAGGTAACAACCGGTCTGCTGAACACCATGGGAATTAACTTCGATGTGTTGAGCAAAGAGGAAGACAAGGCAGAAAAGCAGATTGCCAATGCTATTGATGCCCTAAAGAAAAAGGATGTCTATGCTCTGAGGTGAACCCCGAAAGTTAGACAAAAAACTTTCGGGGTTTATTATGTCAAAAAGAAAGAAGCATGGTTATGCAGAATGTTTGAAGTTCATGCATATGATTGAAGATGGAAGATCCATTCATTCTATACGCATGGAGTAT
>JAFZVW010000005.1 GCA_017617635.1 Bacteroidaceae bacterium
ACTTCATCGTCTACGTTTTCTGAGGTATCGCCAAACACCTAATGTTTCATATCCGAGTAAAAGCCCACGCCAATCGACGTGAGCATCCTTACTTTTACTCTTGAAACATTTTCTACAATTTGGCGAATTTCAGAAAACAAGAATCTAAGCGGACGCTTCTTTATGTATGTCTAATTCCTTTTGTTTATGCCATAGGCGGGTGTCTATGTTTGATTTCTGTCAGCAAATTTAACGATTTATTCAATACGAGCAAAGAAAAAGGCAAAAAGATTTGTCGGACAAGAAACGGGATTTGCTATAGATGTATAGGTTAAATATTAACTTATATTATAGGTTGGAAAATTAAACTTACAATAGGTTAAAGTGTCGAAAGAGAAGTTTCAGGAGCGAAGAACAATATCCAAATTCCGCTACATTTGCGTCGGAAACACCAAAAAATATCAATCTTATGATACAGGAGAGCACACCACCATTTTAGTTTCAGAGAGGGGAAAAAGGGGGCGAAAGAGAGTCGGGAAAATCAACCCTCGGTTCATATGCAACATCGACCCTCGGTTCATCTACCACATCAACCCTCGGTAGATATACCACATCAACCCTCGGTTCATCTACCACATCAACCCTCGGTTGATTTTGAGTCACTATTTTCAATAAGAATATTAAAAAAAATCAGATTATGTTTTACTATAATATTTGTATCAACAATGGCGTTGAGGCCTTCGGTACAGAGGGCAAGACCATTACCGTGAATGAAGTACTTCAGACTGCCGACATCAAGGCTCTGGCACGTGAGATTCACCATGAAAACATGCTCATTCCCGAACAGGTGGCCGAGAGTGTGCTGCAGAACTTTGCCAAGGCTGCCGTCAACCTGATGAGTATGGGTTTCGCCATCCAGTTCAAAAGCAACGACAACGTAGTGATGCGCATATATCCCGGACATCAAGCTGAAAAGTGGCAACATCAACCTGGACAAGGCTAAAGAACTGATGCCCGACGATGTCCATAACGAAGAGGAGATGGTAGAACAGGCAGGAAACCTTGTGGCTAAGGTCGGCATCACTGTGAGAGCTCACGCCGAGTGCGGGCGGAAGTTTACCGAGATGCTCATGGCTGAGAGCAGCGGTATCGAGCGCAAGGATATCATAGAGAAGCCGCGTATTATGAAGAACGATGAAGAGAACGGCAGTGGTTCAGACAACGGCGGCACAACACCCGTCACTCCCGACCCGGGAACCGGTGGCGGTGACACCGGAGGTGATACCGGCGGTGAAGGCGGAGACGACAACGGCGGCGGGGGCGGCAATCCCGGCAGCGACATGGATTAGCAGCGCCTGCGTACAAAAGAAGGAACGGATGTGATGTCCGTTCCTTTATTTTCTTGTCTTTACAGTGCTTCGCATTCCTTGAGCCATGAGGCGCTGGAGGCGTCGCTTGGCATGCGCCAGTCACCTCGTGGGGACAGGGAGCAGCTGCCGACCTTGGGGCCGTCTGGCAGGCATGAGCGCTTGAACTGCTGTGCAAAGAACCTGCGGTAGAAGGTGGTCAGCCATTGCTTGATGACCTGGTCGGTGTATTTTCCCTCAAAGGCTTTTTGGGCGAGCATGTATATCTTGCCCGGGCGGAAACCGCAGCGCAGGACGTAGTAGAGGAAGAAGTCGTGCAGTTCGTATGGTCCTACGAGGTCTTCGGTCTTCTGCGTTATATTGCCGTCTGCATCTGCCGGAATGAGTTCGGGCGAGATTGGTGTATCGACGATGTCGAGCAGGGTGGTGCGTGTGTTGTCGTCCTGCATACGGTTGGCTATCCATGTAACCAGGTGTCTGACAAGTGTCTTGGGTACCGAGGCGTTGACGCCGTACATGCTCATGTGGTCGCCGTTGTATGTTGCCCAGCCGAGTGCGAGCTCGCTGAGGTCGCCTGTGCCGATGACGAGGCCGTTCATCTGATTGGCTGCATCCATGAGTATCTGGGTGCGTTCGCGTGCCTGGCTGTTTTCGTAGGTAACGTCGTGGTTGTCAATGTCGTGGCCGAGGTCTCGGAAGTGTTGTATGCAGGCTTCCTTGATGCTGATTTCGCGGATGGTAATACCGAGGTATTTCATCAGGTTGACGGCATTGGTGTATGTGCGGTCGGTAGTGCCGAATCCGGGCATTGTTATGCCTACGATTCCATGGCGGTCAAGTCCGAGCATGTCGAATGCCCTGACGCATACGAGCAGGGCGAGGGTACTGTCCAGTCCTCCGCTGATGCCGACGACGGCAACCTGGCTGTTGGTGTGCCTGAGGCGCTTGGCGAGGCCTTCGGTCTGTATGGCGAAAATCTCCTGGCAGCGTTCGTCAAGCATTTGTCCTGTGGGTACGAAGGGATGGGGGTTGACGGGGCGTGTGATTTCGACATGCGACTGTACGAGCTTGTCTGTGTCGATGTGCAGGACGTCGTCGCCGAGGACTTGGCGCATGGATGCGGAGAAGGTGGTGTTGGTGCGTCTTTCGCTACGTATGCGCTCGACATCAATCTCGGTCGTAACAAGCTGAGCATCAATACTGTGACGCTTGCCTTCCTTAAGTATTACTCCATTCTCGCAAATCAGGCTTTTGCCGCTGTAAACGACATCTTGTGTGCTTTCGCCAAAGCCTGCTGCGGCGTAAACGTATCCGCTTATGGTACGTGCGCTTTGCTGTGTGACGAGTGACTTGAGGTAGTCGTATTTGCCCACGGCATCATCGTCGGCCGAGAGGTTGAAAATGATTTCGGCTCCTGACAGGGCGAGTCGGCTGGAGGGTGGTATGGGTGCCCACAGGTCTTCGCATATTTCTATGCCGAAGGTGCATGTGGGGGTGTGGAACAGCTGCTGTTGTCCGAGCTTGATGGCCTGTCCGCAGATGAGGACCTGTCCCTGGGGGAATTCGCCTGCGGGTGTGAACCAGCGGCGTTCGTAGAATTCCTTGTAGTTGGGTAGGTATGACTTGGGAACAAGGCCCAGGAGCTTGCCTTTCTGAATAACGGCTGCGCAGTTGAGCAGGCATCCCTGATAGGCAACGGGTGTGCCTGTGATGATGATGATGTCCATGCTGCGGGTGAAGTTCATGAGCTTCATGAGCGCTATCTCGGCTTCGTCGAGCAGCATCTGCTGTGCGAAGAGGTCGGCGCATGTGTAACCGGTGAGGCTGAGCTCGGGGGTGACGATGATTTCGACTCCCTGGTTCTGTGCCTGCAGTATCAGATTCTCTATCTGCTGGACGTTCCAGTCTGGGTCGGCAACCCGCACTTCGGGAATTCCTGCCGCTACGCGTACTAAACCGTAATTCATACTGTTGTTATTTTATCATGCTTACTGAACGTTTCACAAAACGGGTGAGGGCCTCGCCCTTGAGCATTCCGTTCTGAAGGAGTGCTATGTCGATGAGCTGCGAAATCTTCTCGTTGTCGGCATTCTCCAGACAGTCCTTGATTATGTCGTTGTCGGTGTTGATGACGAGATTGTATGAATCGGGCATCTCGCCATAGAATGACATACCGGGGTTGATGCGTGCCATTTCTTTCATACGGCGCATGTACTCGCTTTGTGTGACCATGACGGGGAGCTGCTCGATTCCCAGGGCGCTGGTCTGTACGTTGAACTCAGTCTTGTCCATCTTGGGAAGGAGTTCCTTGAATGCGTTCTGCAGCTTCTCGGCATCTTCCTTGGCAAGTTCCTGCTTGGCTGTGTCGTCCTTGACAATCAGGCGGTCGACAACGTCGGCGTCAACGCGGCTGAAGGTGGTCTTCTCGAGCTTCTGTTCCAGCATGTTGATGAGCGGGGTGTCCAGCTGGCCCTGCATGAGCAGGACGCTGTAGCCCTTGTTCCTGGCTGCCTCGATGTATGTGTACTGTGCCTCGGGATCCTGGGCATAGAGGTAAACGATGTTGCCGTCCTTGTTCTTCTGCTCTGCCTCGACCAGTGTCTTGTATTCGTCCAGGGTGAAGTACTTGCCGTCGGTGTCCTTGAGCAGGAAGAACTGCTTGGCCTTGTCGTAGAACTGTTCCTCGCTGAGCATTCCGTAGTCGATGAAGATGCTGATGTCGTCCCACTTGTCCTCGAACTCCTTGCGCTCGTTCTTGAAGATGCCGTTAAGACGGTCGGCGACCTTCTTGGTGATGTACTGCGAAATCTTCTTGACGTTGGCGTCGCTCTGCAGGTAGCTGCGGCTTACGTTAAGCGGAATGTCGGGTGAGTCGATGACACCGTGCAGCAGGGTGAGGAACTCGGGTACTATGCCTTCGACCTGGTCGGTTACGAATACCTGGTTGCAGTACAGCTGAATCTTGTTGCGCTGCAGCTCGAGCTGGTTCTTGATCTTGGGGAAGTACAGGATACCTGTCAGGTTGAACGGATAGTCGACGTTGAGGTGTATCCAGAAGAGCGGTTCTTCGGCCATGGGGTAGAGGTGACGGTAGAATTCCTTGTAGTCCTCGTCCTTGAGCTCGCTTGGCTTCTTGGTCCACAGGGGCTCTACGCTGTTGATGACCTCGTCCTCGTCTGTCTCGACGGATTTCTTCTGCTCCTCGTCCCACTTGGTCTTCTTGCCGAATACGACGGGAACGGCCAGGAAGTGGCAGTATTTCTTGAGCAGGCCTTCGAGCTTCCACTTGTCCAGGAACTCCTCGCAGTCCTCGCTGATGTGCATCACAATGTCGGTACCGCGGTCGGCCTTGTCGACCTCCTCGATGGTATATTCGGGCGAACCGTCGCAGCTCCACTTGACAGCGGGTGCGTCTTCCTGATACGACTTGGTAATGATGTCAACGCGGTCACTGACCATGAACGAGCTGTAGAAGCCAAGACCGAAGTGACCTATGATCTGGGTGGCGTCGTCCTTGTACTTGTCCAGGAAATCGTTTGCTCCGCTGAAGGCAATCTGGTTGATGTACTTTTCGATTTCATCTGCTGTCATTCCGATACCGCGGTCGCTGACGGTGATGGTCTTTGCTTCCTTGTCAAAGCTCACGCTGACCTTCAGCTCGCCCAGTTCGCCCTTGAACTCGCCCTTGCCTTCCAGAGTCTTGAGCTTCTGTGTGGCATCCACGGCATTGCTGACAATCTCGCGGAGGAAGATTTCGTGATCACTGTAGAGGAATTTCTTGATTACGGGGAAAATGTTCTCGGTTGTTACCCCTATATTACCTTGTTTCATTTTTTGTAGATGTTATAATGTTATTGTCTTTGTCTTGTTCTTGTTTTGCGGTGTGTGCATAAGCTTTTCGCACAACGGGTCCTCGACTATGCGCTGTATTGCGCGTCTGAGGGGTCTTGCTCCGTACTGGGCATCATATCCCTCACGGGCAATCCGGGTGCGTGTCGCCTTTTTCAGCCGCAGGGTGTATCCCATCTCCTTGATACGGCGCATCAGTGGCTTGAGCTCGATATCTGCAATCCTGTCGATATCCTCGCGTCCCAGCTGGTCAAAGTAGACGATGTCGTCCAGTCTGTTCAGAAACTCGGGTGCGAACTGCTTCTTGACGGCCTTGCGTATCAAATCCCTGATGCGGGAATTGTCGCGGCTGCCGGCAGCGTCCGATGCGTTTGTGAATCCGACGGCGTTTATCAAACTCCCTGGCTTGTCGTGTCCCGCAGTTGCTGGTCATGATAATCACGGTGTTGCGGAAGTCGATGGTGGTGCCGTTGCCGTCGGTCAGGCGGCCTTCGTCCATAACCTGCAGCAGGACGTTGTAGATGTCGGTATGTGCCTTTTCGATCTCGTCCAGCAGCACTATGCTGTAGGGCTTGCGCCTTACGCGCTCGGTGAGCTGTCCGCCTTCGTCGTATCCTACGTATCCCGGAGGTGCGCCCATCATGCGGCTTACGGTATGTTTCTCGCCGTACTCGCTCATGTCGACGCGGATAAGGCTTGCCTCGCTGCCGAACAGCTCAAGCGCCAGGCGTTTTGCCAGATATGTCTTGCCGACGCCGGTAGGACCAACGAACATGAATGTTCCAATCGGGCGGTTGGGGTCCTTGAGTCCCATGCGGCTGCGCTGAATGGCGTGTGTGACCTTGGCAACTGCCTCGTGCTGTCCTATAACGCTGTCGTTAAGCGAGTCCTCGAGCTTCTGCAGGCGCTTGTGTTCCTTGCTGTCGATGCGCTCGACTGGAATGCCTGTCATAACGCTTACGACGCGCGCAACATCCTGGGCGTCTACAGTGGTTCTGGTATTGTCCTGCTGCTCTGTCCAGCGCATGCGTATCTTGTCGAGCACGGCTTCCTTCTCCAGCATATCGTCACGAAGGTCGGCGGCTGTCTCGTAGTTCTGTCCTTCGATGGCCATGGCCTTGCGTTCCTCCATGGAGCGAAGTTCTTCTTCCAGGGCTTCTATTTCCTGGCTGACGGGAATATTGTTGATATGTACGCGTGCGCCTGCTTCGTCCATGGCGTCTATGGCCTTGTCGGGGAAACTTCGGTCGCTGACGTAACGCGCAGTCAGGCTTATACAAGCCTTCAAGGCTTCGTCGGTATACTGTACGTTATGATGCTTTTCGTATGCAGGACGCAGTTGCAGAAGTATCTGCAACGTTTCCTCGTGTGTGGTTTCGGCCACGACGACCTTCTGGAAACGGCGGTCAAGTGCTCCGTCCTTTTCTATGGTCTTGCGGAATTCGTCCAGGGTGGTGGCTCCGATACACTGAACCTTGCCGCGTGACAATGCGGGCTTGAGCATATTGGCAGCATCCATGCTGCCGCTGGCACCTCCTGCACCGATCAGGGTGTGTATCTCGTCGATGAATATGATTATGTCGGGATTGTTCTCCAGCTCTGTGATGATGTTCTTCAGACGCTCCTCGAACTGTCCGCGGTATTTGGTTCCGGCCACTACGGCTGCAAGGTCGAGCGTTATGATGCGCCTGTCCCATAGCAGACGTGCAATGCGCCGTGTATTGATGCGCTGTGCCAGCCCTTCGACTATGGCACTCTTGCCTACGCCCGGCTCGCCTATAAGTATCGGGTTGTTCTTCTTACGTCGAGTCAGTATCTGTGCAACGCGCTCGATTTCCTTGTCACGTCCGACCACAGGATCCAGCTTTCCTTCACGTGCCATCCGGGTGAGGTCAGTGCCGAAACTGTCCAGGGCGGGTGTCTTGCTCTTTTTGCCGTCTGCGGTGCGTACATCCTCGTCGCTCTGTGCATAACCGCTCATCTCATACTCGTTTTCGCTATATGGGGAATCGTCTTCGGAATATCCGTCTACGGGGTTGAGTGTCTTGCTGACATTTTGACGCAGCAAGCCCTGTGTCACATGTCCGGGTGACACAATGTCATTATTCATGTTAACAGAAAATCTGTGGTCTTTTGTCATTTAATATGTATAGCGCTTCGTAAAAGTATTGTTTTTCTGAATGCAATCAACAATTTCCATGCCAAAAACCGAATTGTACGGGATAAATTTGGCTGTTTGCCATAAATGCATTACCTTTGCATCCGGTTTTGGTTCCGTAGCTCAGTAGGATTAGAGCAACAGCCTTCTAAGCTGTGGGTCCCGGGTTCGAGCCCCGGCGGAATCACAGAAAAACGTTTTTTAATTCCACCCTGATATTGTCAACTATGTCGGATGCAAGCATGCTGTGCTTGCCGAATACTGATGCTGCGCGGTCTCCGGCTAAAGCGTGAAACGAGACGCCCAGGACGGCTGCCTCGGTTGTATTGTATCCCTGTGCCAGCAAGCCCAGGACAAGACCTGTAAGAACATCGCCGCTGCCTGCCGTCGCCATACCGCTGTTGCCCCAGGGACATACGTATGACTGTGTCTTGCCGGGTGTCGTAATGGTTGTGTTACGGCCCTTCATGACCAATGTTACGCTACTGAAATCAAATCCTGCCTTTTCCAGCCGTGCATATTCGCCTGCATGGGGTGTGATAACGGTTCTGCACGGAATGTCGTTCCACCATTGCGGATACATTGCCAGAATGTTAAGTGCATCGGCGTCTATCACCGTGGGTATGTCCAGCCGGCGTGCATCCAGCAGCTGGTCGTGTACGGCGAATGCCGTTGCCTGGTCTGTCCCCAACCCGGGGCCGATGCCCAGGGCGTCATATTGGCTAAGGTCGGATGCCTGGGTGAACATTGCCTGGCTGCTGTCATGCTGTATTATGGCTTCGGGAACTGAAATCTGCAGGATGTCGTTGTTGAGCCGTGGAATATGTACGGTCAGTTTCCCTGTTCCGCTTCTGAGACATGCACGTGAAGCCAGGATGCATGCGCCTGCCATGCCGTATTTGCCGGCAACGAGTATTGCATGGCCGAATGTTCCCTTGTGACCGTCCTCGGGTCTCGGCTTCAGCATTCTGCCGATGGTCTCCTGCGTAATGGTGTTCATTATTTGCTTTCGCGCAGACCTACTGTCTTGTTGAATACGGGGTGCTGCGGGGTGGAATCGGTATCTACGTTGTAGTAGCCTATGCGCTGGAACTGCAGATAGCTGAACGCCGGCAGGCTGGCGGCATATTC
The DNA here is from genome assembly GCA_017617635.1 of Bacteroidaceae bacterium. Taxonomy (GTDB): domain Bacteria; phylum Bacteroidota; class Bacteroidia; order Bacteroidales; family Bacteroidaceae; genus Physcousia. The sequence goes on from JAFZVW010000005.1 coordinate 8,485, forward strand.
CTCGACAAAGGCATTGCGGTTTATGCGCAGCGAGTCGGGATTCAGGAACGGGCGCATTGCCTCGATGCCCCTTACACCGTTCTCGTTTTCATACTGCTTGATTGCATCACGCGGGTTTTCGCATGTCCACAGGCACGAATATTCGCGAACCTCGGCAGGAATACTGTGGTTTGCACTTACCCAGTGCAGGGTCTTTCCCTTGATCTTTCGGTTGGCACCGGGCATGCCGCTCTTGCTCTCTGTGTCGTATGTCGCGTGGATGCAAGTGATGTTGCCCTCGGCGTCCTTCTCGATGCACTTGTAGTTGCCGTTTTCGTCCTTCTCGTCGCTGCAGGCGATGATGTAGGCGTTCTTCAGGCGTACTTCCTTGCCGGGGCCAAGGCGCATGAACTTCTTGCCTCCGTCTTCCATGAAGTCCTCGCGTTCGATGTACAGTTCGCGTTCAAACTTGATGGTATGGGTGTTGTTTTCGACAATTGTGTTGCCTTCGCTGTCACGCAGTTCGGGGTTGTTGATGGCTTCCATCTCCTCGACGACATCCTGGGGATAGTTGTCAATAATCAGTTTGACGGGATCTACAACTGCGCTGACACGCAGGGCGCGTGTATTCAGGTCCTCGCGGCATGCAGCTTCCATCAGCTTTATGTCGTTCAGTGCATCAAATGTCGTATAGCCTATCTTGTCAATAAAGTTGAGAATTGCCTGGGGACTGTAGCCTCTTCTGCGGATGCCGCAGATTGTCGGCATGCGCGGGTCATCCCAGCCGTTCACTACTTTTTCCTTGGTCAATATAAGCAGGTTGCGCTTTGACATGAGGGTGTAGTTGAGGTTGAGCTTGTTGAACTCGAACTGGCGCGGACGGTTGTCCTCGATGTCGCCCTCATCGCCTCTCCATTCCTTGATCCATGTTACGAACAGGTCGTACAATTCGTGGTGGGGAACAAACTCCAGCGTACAGATACTGTGTGTAACGCCCTCGAGATAGTCACACTGGCCGTGTGTGAAGTCGTACATGGGATATGCGTTCCACTTGTTGCCAGTACGCCAGTGTTCCATATTCAGCACGCGGTACATGATGGGATCGCGGAAGTGCATATTGGGGCTGGCCATGTCTATCTTGGCACGCAGAATCATCTTGCCTGGCTCGACGTTGCCTGAGTTCATCTCGCGGAACATCCTCAGGCTCTCCTCGGCAGGACGGTTGCGGTACGGGCTGTCGGTGCCTGGTTCTGTGGGAGTGCCCTTCTGCGCGGCAATCTCCTCGGATGTCTGCTCATCGACGTATGCACGGCCGTTGAGTATGCACCATTCGGCAAAATTCCACAGGTCCTGGAAATAGTCGCTGGCATATACGACCTTGCCCCATTCGAAACCGAGCCATTTTATATCGCGCTCTATGGCACGTACGTATTCGATATCCTCCTTCTGCGGGTTTGTGTCGTCCATACGCAGGTTGCAGACACCGCCGAATTTCCTGGCAACACCAAAGTCCATTGCGATTGCCTTGGCATGGCCTATGTGCAGGTAGCCGTTAGGTTCGGGCGGAAAGCGCGTCTGCAGACGGCCGCCGTTTTTGCCTTCAGCAAGATCCTCGACAATGCGTTTCTCTATAAAATTCAGACTCTTTTCAGGAGCCGAAGCAACTTCAATTTCTGCCATATACGCTATTCATTTACATTATATTGCTGGCAAAAGTACAAAAAAACTATTAAATAACGATAGTTTTCTGCTCTAAGGTTTTTTCTTTCCGTTCAAAATTATAATTTTGCAAACGATATGCAGCCATTAGCAGAAAGAATGCGTCCGCGCAAACTTGCGGATTATATTGGTCAGGAGCATCTGGTAGGTGAAGGAGCAGTTCTTTCGCGTATGATTGCATCCGGACGTATCAGCAGTTTTATACTGTGGGGACCTCCGGGCGTAGGCAAGACCACTTTGGCGACAATCATTGCGAATACACTGGATGTGCCGTTCTTTACGCTGAGTGCCGTGACCAGTGGCGTAAGGGATGTGCGTGATGTTATCGAAAAAGCCAAGGCCACGCGTTTTTTCAATTCACCGAGCCCCATATTGTTCATCGACGAAATACACCGTTTCAGCAAATCCCAGCAGGACAGTCTCCTGGGTGCTGTGGAACAGGGGGTCGTCACGCTTATAGGTGCCACGACCGAGAATCCAAGTTTCGAGGTTATCCGTCCCTTGCTGAGCCGTTGTCAGGTCTACACGCTCAAGCCCCTTGACACCCGGTCGCTGCTGACACTTATGGAGCGTGTGCTAAAGGAAGATGTATATCTGAAGGAGCGTAATATCCAGATAGACGAGACGGATGCTATTATTCGCTATAGCGGAGGTGATGCCCGCAAGCTTCTCAACATAATTGAGCTTGTTACAGAGTCGGCCCCGCTGAAAGAGAATAGCGATGAACCGCCATTGAAGGTTACTGACAGGTTCGTTGCCGAGCGGCTTCAGCAGAATCCGCTGGCATACGACAAGGACGGTGAGATGCATTATGACATCATATCGGCATTCATCAAAAGTATCCGTGGCAGCGATCCCGATGCTGCGATATATTGGCTGGCGCGTATGATAGAGGGTGGGGAAGATCCTGCTTTCATTGCCCGTCGCCTGGTTATATCGGCAAGCGAGGATATAGGCTTGGCAAACCCCAATGCCCTGCTTCTGGCAAACGCTGCATTCGATGCCGTACAGAAGATAGGATGGCCCGAGGGTAGGATTCCATTGGCCGAGGCAACGGTGTATCTTGCAACCTCGCCTAAGAGCAACAGCGCATACAATGCCATCAATGCAGCTGTTGAAAATGTGCGCCATACGGGTAATCTGCCGGTACCTCTGCATTTGAGGAATGCTCCGACCGAACTGATGGCTGACTTGGGTTATAGTGACGGATACAAATATCCCCATGACTTTCCGGGACATTATGTCCGGCAGCAATATATGCCGGATGCACTTACGGATACAAGGTTCTTCCAAGTTCAGGAGAACGACAGGATCAAGGATACAAGACAAACAAATAACACAAAATAACTATTATGAAGATTTTACTGTTAGGCTCGGGAGAGTTGGGCAAGGAGTTCGTTATTGCATGTAAGCGTTTGGGACAGTATGTCGTTGCGTGCGACAAGTACGACAATGCACCTGCCATGCAGGTAGCAGACGAACGTCGTGTATTCAGTATGCTGGACGGCGATGCGCTGATGCAGGTTGTGAATGAGGTAAAACCCGATGTGATTGTGCCCGAAATCGAGGCGATACGTACTGAGAAGCTGTACGAGTGTGAACGCAACGGCATTCGCGTTGTGCCAAGTGCCAAGGCAGTAAACTATACAATGAACCGCAAGGCAATTCGCGAGTTGGCACATACCGAACTGGGCCTGAAGACGGCAAACTACCGTTATGCCAAGACATTTGAGGAGTTCCGTCAGGCTGCCGATGAGATCGGATACCCATTCATCGTCAAGCCGCTGATGTCCAGCAGCGGTCACGGTCAGAGCAAGGTGGATACACCGGACGAGCTGCTGACTGCATGGAACTGTGCAGCAGAAGGAGCACGGGGTGATATTGCCGAGGTTATTGTCGAGCAGTTCATTCCGTTTGACTATGAGATAACGCTGCTCACCGTAACACAGAAGGATGCTCCGACACTGTTCTGTGCACCCATCGGACATGTACAGAAGGGCGGCGACTACCGTGAAAGCTTCCAGCCTCGTGCAATGAAACCCGAACATCTGAAGGCAGCGCAGGAGATGGCCGCCAAGGTAACTGCTGCATTGACAGGTCAGGGTATCTGGGGCGTCGAGTTCTTCGTAAGTGAAAAGGAGGGTGTTATATTCAGCGAGCTCTCTCCGCGTCCGCATGACACAGGTATGGTGACATTGGCTGGCACTCAGAACCTGAACAAGTTCGAGCTTCATGCACGTGCGGTACTGCATCTGCCTATTCCGGAAATCACTCAGGAACGTCAGGGTGCAAGTGCTGTTATACTCAGCGGCGTTGAAACACACAACCCCCAGTATACAGGCATGGCAGACGTCACCGCTGCACAGCGTACATACCTTCGTATCTTCGGCAAGCCCGAAGCTCACGTAGGACGCCGAATGGGAGTCGTGGTATGCTGGGATACACTGGATACCGATCAGGAACAGTTGCGTGACAAGTGCAAGGGTCTGGCAGCAAAGGTCAGCGTTAAGTAAAAAGAGTTCGGGAAAAGCTCAAACAAAAAGAAAAGCAGAGGAATTCAGAACTTAGCGGGTTGCGGTTTTGAATTCCTCTGTTATATTTTCCTTCTCCTCATCTGTAAGCGTGGGGAAATGTCTGTCCAATATCTTCTGCAATGCTGCCAATGCGCGGATTCGCATCTGCATGCGCCCTGTCTTAAGACCGCTGGCGAATGGCGTATGCGGCAACAGGGCCGTGTTGAAATTACCGTCGCTCATCTTTAGCGCTTGCGACGGAATGCCGAGTGGAAACCGCGGGCAACCTTGATGCCAAGTGTAACTCCCTGCCATATGCCGAATACGCTGCGGGCAATTCCCACATAGCGTTCCAGACGGCTCTTGGCTTCGGGAACAGGAGCAACGGCATTGTGATAGACGTCCACAAGCTGATCCTGCAGGACCTGAACGGCAATCTGCTTCTTAAGGTGTGCCGTGCGTATTGCCTGCAGTACATCTTTCTGAACCAACAGTTCCTGTGCGTCTGTCATTTCCTTTCCTCCTTCTCAGCGTTGCGGCGCTCGATAAAGATGTGCACCATCATACGGGCGATGGGTTGTGTAATCCATGCGTTGCGCCGTATCCACACAATCAGTCCTATGACTGCCACAAGAACTGCCTGCGATGCAAAGCCCAATGCGGCGCTGTTGCTGTATTCGGCAACAACATGGGCAAGAGCAAAGCTCAACAGCAGCAGCAACACGGATGCCAGTAGGATAAATATGAACCCTATGGCAACAGCCGAAAGCATGACGGTCATGCTCTCGGCAGCGGCCAGGGCCATATTGTCCTTCTGTGCCTCCAGATAGTCTTTCAGCAGCAGAAACAGTTTCTTGAATTCGTCCATTACTTAATCGTTAGCACCAATGCCCAGATCCTCGGCGATGTCGCTTGCCAGGTCTTCCATTTCCTTGTGGCTAAGCTTGATGCCGCGCTTCTTGATAGCCTCGATAATCTTTGCACGAGTGTCCGAATCCTTCTCGGGAGCAAACAGAATACCACATGCAACACCTACTGCAGCGCCGCCGATGAAAGCAGCCAGATAATTAATTCCCTTCATAGTCGTATCTTTTAGTTTTGTTATTGTTTTGCATGGCAAATATAATGAAATTATCATTACGCGACGGGCTTTAATGTCAAAAAGTATGACTTTTAACTTATTTTTTGTGAAAATACCTTATATAATATTTCTCTGCGTTTCTTATTTTCGTTAATTGTCGTATATTTGCACGTGATTTTAGGAAAGTAACTCAACAATTAATTTATATAGATTATGAAAAAGACAATTTTGATGGGCGCAGCCTTGGTTGCTGCTTTTGCCATGACATCATGTAAGGGTAGTGAAAGCAATTACAGGAAAGCTTATGAGAAGGCTCAGGAGCAGTCTGCCGTCCAGACAACCCAACCTGTTTCAACAACTCCTGTAACCACTGCACCTGTAACTACTACACCGGTAGCTACCACTCCTGCAACTCCTGTTGACAACAACGTAAGCGTTCGCACCGAGAACGTTTCCCTCGTCAACGGTTCCGGCCTTAAGGCTTACAGCGTTATCGTGGGCAGTTTCGGTGTTCAGGCTAATGCAGAGGCCCTGCAGAAGATCCTGAAGAGCGAAGGCAACGATGCCCAGATTGTAAAGAGCCCAAGCAACATGTTCCGTGTTGTCTTCAGCACACATGACGACAAGGTTTCAGCTGTCGAGAGCCGTAACAAGGTACGTGCCCGCTTTGCTGACTCATGGTTGTTGTACAACAAGTAACAGTCACTGGAATCAGGCTTTGGCACGTGTACTGAGTATTGACTATGGCAAGCGCCGTACGGGACTTGCCGTCACAGACCCCTGCCAGATTATAGCCGGAGGACTTGCTACGGTCGACACCAGGGATTTGCTTAAATATCTTGTTGAATATACACGCAGGGAACCTGTTGAACGATTCGTGGTAGGATTACCAAAACAGACAAATGGCTTGGACAGCGAGAATCTTCCTCGTGTCCAGGCCTTTGTTGCGCAATTACAGAAAACCTTGCCGGATATTCCCGTCGAGTGGTGGGATGAGCGATACACCAGTGTATTGGCGCACCGTACCATGCTGGATAGCGGTATCGGCCGCAAGGCACGTCAGAACAAGGCCCTTGTGGACGAGATAAGCGCCACAATCATCCTGCAGGGATGGATGGAGCGCGGCATATCCTGAACAAACAAAGCAGAAAATGATTTTACCTATATATACTTACGGGCAGGCGGTCCTGAAAAAGGATACCGAGGAGATAGACCAGTCCTATCCGGGGTTGGCAGAACTGATACAGAACATGTGGGACACGCTTGACCACAGCGGTGGAGTAGGGCTTGCCGCACCTCAGGTCGGTGTCAGCATACGCATGGCTATTATCGACCTGGATGTCATCAGCGATGACGAACCTCAGTACAAGGGTTTTCGTCGTACCTACATCAATCCGTATATCGAGGAGGTTGGCGACGAGACGGAGACGATGGAGGAAGGATGCCTGTCCCTGCCGGGCCTCAGTGAGAAGGTTACCCGCCCAAAGCGCATACATGTCACTTATCAGGACGAGAATTTCCAGATGCACGACGAGTGGGTCGAAGGCTACCTGGCTCGTGTCATGCAGCACGAATTCGACCATCTTGACGGTGTTGTATACACGGATCATCTCAGGGGACTGCGCCGTCAGCTTATGCAAAACAAACTCAAGCAGCTGCTGAAAGGGAACTTTACGGCCAACTATCGCGTAAAGCCCTTCCGCAAATAAGTATAATACTGGAATTCGATGAAGCGCCTGATATTCTTTGTCCTGCTCATGATATCCGTCGGACTGTCGTCGTATGCGCAGATCAATACCGACCAGGTCATGCTTACGGGCCGTAATGCCTTGTATTACGAGGATTATGTCCTGGCTATCAAGCGCTTCAATGCAGTTATTTCAGCCAAGCCGTATCTTTCCGAGCCTTATTTCTACCGTGGTCTGGCTAAATTCTACCTTGAGGACTACAACGGTGCCGAGTATGACACCTCAATAGCAATAGACAAAAGCCCCTTCAATGCCCGTTACTACAACCTGCGTGCCCTGTGCCGCATCAATCTCGGCTCGTATGGCAAGGCTGAGGAGGACTATGTCTTTTCCCTGAAACAGAATCCAATGGAGAAAGGCTCCTGGCACAATATGATACTGTGCCGGATGGAGCAGCAAAAGTATGACGAGGCAGACCTCGCCCTTGACAGCATGATGCACCTATGGCCTGCCGAATCAGGACAGTACACCATGAAGGCCCAGGTCGCAATGGCAAGGAAGGACAGCGTTAGTGCCGAGTCATGGATAGACCGTGCCATAGCACTTGACGAGTATGACGGAAACGCCTGGGCAACCAAGTCGGCATTCCTCTTCCAGCGCAATCAGTATGCAGCAGCCGATTCGGCACTTACCAGAGCCATCAACCAGCTTCCGCGACGTGCAGCATTGTATGTTAACCGTGCAATGGCACGCTATCAGCTGGATGACTACCGTGGTGCGATGGCTGACTACGACCATGCCATAGACCTGGATCCGGGCAATTACGTGGCTCATCTTAACCGTGGCCTGTTGCGTTCACAGGTAAATGATATCAACCATGCCATCGAGGACTTCAACTATGTACTGAAGCTTGACCCCGACAACACCCTGCTTATATACAACCGTGCCTTGCTGCTGGATAAAATCGGGGACTACAGGGGAGCCATACGCGACATCAGCACCGTCATACGCCAGTATCCACAGTTCTGGCCCGGATATATGCAGCGTGCAGCCATTCGACGCAAGATAGGCGACGTCTACGGTGCAGAGCGAGACGAGTTTGCCGTGACCAAGGCCGAAATGGCTGTCCGTACGGGAACATATCATGCATCACACAAGAGTGTCCGCAAGAAGAGCAGTGTCAATATCGATGAATATGACCGGCTTGTCGAGGACGATGCCAAGCCTCAGGAGCAGTATCTGAGCGAGATCCGTGGCAAGGTGCAGAACCGCCAGTCCGAGCTGAAGTGCATGGAGGATTACCGTCTGGGATTCTACCGCTCCAACGACGAGGCATCCCAGTATGTTCCGTACAGCATGCTGCTTGATAAGCTCAACCGCAAGTACAGAATGGAACAGTCCGTAATTCTGTACAGCCACGAACAGCAGGTTGACACCATGTTGCAGAAACTGCATCTCGAGCGTATTCCCGAGGATATTGCCATCGGCAATGGCGTACAGGCCGCCCTGGACTATTATCAGGTCAGGGACCTGCATAATTCGTTCGTCACGATTGACTCCATGATTGTCAACGGACGTTCGGCCGAAGTAAACGATGCCCTGCTGTATTTCCTGCGTGCCCAGATTCGTATTGCCCAGATCAATGTCCAGCAAAGTACCATGAAACCAGGTGATGTCCGTCTCGGCTTCATCAACGCATGCCATGATCTGAAGACTGCATCACGGCTTGCCCCGGATTTCGCCTACGCATCATACAACCGTGGCAATATCCTGCTTCGCATGACTGAATACAACGATGCTGTCGAGGCATATTCCGAGGCTATTCGTCAGGACGGCAAGATGCCCGAGGCGTATTACAATCGCGGTATTGCCTATATCTTGATGAACAATCTTGACAAAGGACTTGCAGACCTTTCCCAAGCTGGAGAATTAGGACTTTACCAGGCGTACAGTCTGATTAAGAAATATTCTAGGGAAAAGGAGCAGAAATCCCAAAAGCCCTAAACTCCCGGCTTGAATTCCTTTATTGAATATATAATTTCGTCGGTTGTATCCACAAGATTGATTAACAGGTTCTTATACCTGCCGTTTTCAAGCATGTGCTGCATGAATGGGAAAACAGGAACCTGCTCGGTCCAGAATTCACTGTTTACAAAAAGCATGGGACTGGGATAACCCAAACTCACATAGTGGTCCTGTACTGCCTCCTGGAATATTTCCTGCAGCGTTCCGGCACTTCCCTCAAAGAAAATCAGACCTCCGTAAGCCTCCGTCATCAGTGTGTCTTCCCGTATGCTGTTTTCAAACAGTTTTGCAATCTGCGTAGCAAATACACATGGTGGCTCGTGACCGTAAAACCATGTCGGTATTGCCAGGCTTTCGTAATTCGAGACATACGGAAAACGCTCACGTACACGGAAAGACTGTGTCAGCCATCCCTCATCCTCAAACTTAGGCGCAACACTCAGTATCTCAATGGCTTCGTCCACTTCGGCATCCGTCCGCCCTGCCATCCATGCTCCCAGGTGCGTAGCTTCCATTGCACCGGGTCCTCCTCCGCTTATCATCAGGTAGTTGTCTTCAGTCAGCCGTTTGCTCACATCCACTGCCTGCCTGTACACAGGCGAAGTGCGTGACAGGGCATGGCCTCCCATTATGCCCACAACCCTGTTGCGCTCATAGTTGTTCAGAAATCCCTCCATAGCCATGCGGATTCCCATGTCGTGCAAACTGCGTGCAGCCAGTTCAAAAGGCGCGCAGGTCTGCTTCCCGGTCTTTACTTCGTGCCGGTATACCCGAGTATCCATACATTGCTCGAAAGTCTCAGGATGCTCAATGTCAAATACGTCAAACAGTTCCTCGGTTTTGTACAATTTGGTCCTGCCTACTCGGAACGGAATACTGCGCATATACTCAATCATCTCGGGACAGTTGGATTTCGTGCTGATGGCATTGTTGATAAGTCCCATCTGTTCAGCGTACACTTCCTTAGCTTCAGACATCATGATTATTGCCGTTTAATTTGTCGTTTGCCCCCAAATGTACAAAATAACCTGTCAGGAAACAAGTTTTTCGGATAATAATTAGTAACTTTGACACGAATTTCGTACGCATGAAACGTAGTATCATCCTACTTATATCCGCGATACTGATATTCCTGGTAACCGTTTTCACGACTTACAGGTATATGATTCAGTCCTCCGAGCGCGACTCCGACCGTATCAATCATATACTTATCAACGACGTCAGCAACCAACTTTATTTCAATCTGGGCATACAGGAACGTATTGCACACAGTCTTCTTACGGGAACATTCTCGACTACCATTAAGGGCGGTGATACCCTCACATATATCAATGATGACAAGCTGCCCTATTTACATACCAATGTTTACAATATCCTTGAGGAGTTCATGATGATAAATCCGCAGCTTTCCGCAGCGATGTTTATCATTGATTCCAGTGTCTATCCCGAGGATGGCGGCTCGTGCTATGCACCCATCATCGAGCGTGGTATTCCCGGTCGCCGCAATATTGCCTCTAATCTGGACCTACGCAAATCCATATCTTTCAGGCATATCCTCAAGTCCGGCAAGAGTACGTGGCGCCTGCCCAATCCCCGGTCACCAATCTACGGCAAGGCCATAATATACTACATTCCCATCTATCGCCAGAACGGAGACGCTTTCGGCCTCTTTGCCCTCAATGTCAGTTACGACATCCTGCGAGGCATGTTGGCGAAAACACTACCGTACTCACAGGACGGCTCCAGCATATCACTTCTTGATGATGATGGTGATGTCATCCTGTCCACCGACAAGGACCTGAAATCCGTCAGCAGCATAGACGGCGAGAAGGATTTTATCTACAGGAGCAAGGTCACTGGCACACCCTTTACCATACTTACCACATGCTCACGCCAGGCTGTATACCATGATGCTTACAGAATACAGCGTGCCGTACTGCTCGTCTCAGGCATAGGCATGCTGCTTATGCTTATCTGCTGCGTTGTGATATCACGTCAGATACGCCACAAAGTCCTGCGTATAGCATCAGTAGAGGGTGAACTGCAGATGGCAGCCAGCGTTCAGAAATCCATTCTGAAACCGACTGCTTTGCATGTTGCTGATATTGACCTGAAGGCTATAATGCGCCCTGCCCGGGAAGCTGGTGGAGACCTGTACGACTACATACTTCAGGACGGTAAGCTCATCTTCTGCATTGGCGATGTTTCGGACAAAGGCATGCCTGCGGCACTCTTCATGACACAGGTTGTCTCTCTCTTCCGCAGTGCAGTGACACAGACGCACAGCCCGCAGGAGATAACACAAAATATTAACAACGTTCTGGCAAATGACAATCCGCAGCTGACGTTCTGCACCTTCTTCGTCGGTGTCCTGGATTTTGGCAGCCGGCAGCTGACATTCTGCAACGCAGGGCACAATCTGCCAATAGTCATCACTGCTGAGGCACAAGCCGACTATCTGGATGTAATACCAAACATACCGCTCGGTCTGATGCCAGGTTTCCAGTATAGGCAGGAAAGCCTGCAACTCACTTCCGGCATGCAGATAATGCTGTATACCGACGGAGCAAACGAGGCACGCAACAAAGCCGGACAGTTCTTCGGTGCTACCCGTCTGCTGCGCACAGCATCAAGTCTCAGTCCTGAGGACGATCCCGAATTCATACTGCGTTCCGTTGACCGCTTTGCCGGCTCCGAACCTCAAAGCGACGATATAACGGTGATGTTAATCAGAATAAATAAAAACTAAATAAAACTAATAGAATGTTCAAGATTTTTGTCGGTAATCATCTGGTCGAGGAATATCACCAGAGAAAGAAGGAAATTCGTAATCCGCTGAAGAATTGCGGAATTTGGGTTAAACTGGCAGTATGCATAGTCAGCGCACTGGTAATATGGAATCTGCCTGCGGACTTTATGGGGCCCAATGCGTTAAGCGTAGTCGAGCAGCGTGTCCTTGCAATCTTCTGCTTTGCGACGTTGATGTGGCTGTTAGAACCCGTGTCTGCATGGACAACATCCGTAATGGTTATAGTATTGCTGCTGTTCAGCTGCAGTGATTCCAGCTTTGTGCTTCTTACACAGGGCATTGATGCCGAGACCATGGGCAACCAGTTAAGCTACAAGGCAATACTTGCATGCTTTGCCGACCCAATCATCATGCTCTTCATCGGCGGTTTCATACTTGCCATTGCTGCCACAAAAAGCGGATTGGACATTAAACTGGCTCGTGTTCTGCTCAAGCCCTTCGGTACACGAAGCGAGAGTGTATTGCTCGGATTCCTGCTGGTTACAGGACTGTTTTCGATGTTCCTCAGCAACACGGCAACTGCAGCCATGATGCTTACATTCCTGGCACCTGTGCTGAAAAGCCTGCCTGCCAACGGCAAGGGACGTATTGCACTGGCACTTGCCATACCAATCGGAGCAAACATCGGTGGTATAGGAACACCTATCGGTACACCTCCCAATGCCATTGCGCTCAAGTTCCTGAACGACCCTAACGGCATGAACATGAACATCGGTTTCGGTCAGTGGATGCTGTACATGTTCCCGCTTGCCATTGTCCTGCTGCTCATATCATGGCAGCTGTTGCTCAAGATGTTCCCCTTCACACAGAAAACTATCGAGCTTAACATCGAGGGTGAGACAAAGAGCGACTGGAAGTCAATCGTGACATATGTTACTTTCACCGTTACCATACTGCTGTGGATGTTCGACAAGGTTACCGGCATCAATTCAAACGTAGTTGCCATGCTTCCCGTAGGCATATTCTGTATTACAGGCATAATCGGACGTCGCGACCTGGAAGAAATCAACTGGAGTGTCCTGTGGATGGTAGCAGGTGGTTTCGCCCTGGGTCTGGCCCTTCAGGATTCGGGCTTGGCAACACGTATCGTCCAGGCTATTCCGTTTGCAACGTGGAGCCCAGTACTGCTTATCGTAGGCAGTGGCCTGCTTTGCTACCTGATGGCTAACTTTATCAGTCATACAGCTACAGCCAACCTGCTTGTCCCAATCCTTGCAATGGCAGGTATGTCTGCTGCCGAGACTCTTGCCCCCATGGGCGGTGTCAGCACCTTGCTCATCGGTGTTGCCCTCGGTTCGAGCCTTGCCATGCTGCTCCCGATCAGTACACCGCCTAATGCCCTTGCCCATGCAACAGGGCTTATAGAGCAGAAGCAGATGCTCAGGACAGGTCTTATCGTAGGCATTATCGGATTCATCCTGGGATATGCAATGCTGATTGTATTGGGTAAGAACGGACTGATTTAAGGACAATGTACGATGAACGATGAACGATGTACGATGGAGGATTTGGGGTTATGAGGCAGATTAGGTTTTTGTTTCTGTTTGCAAGTCTGGCGGTTGGCGTGTGCCATGCCCAGGATATAACTATTATATATAATGGTGCTAAGGCAAGTGTACGTCAGACCGTCAAGGACAGTGTAAGCGTAACGTCCGACGGGGCAGTCGTCAACATCGAAAGTACATTCAGGAACCATAAGTTCACTCTGCTTCTCAAAGGCAAAAGCGACAACGGGCAGCTGGTACTCAAGACCCGCGGTAAGGCCAAGGTTACTCTTTCCGGGTTGGACCTGACCAGCCAGGAGGGAGCCGTGCTTCATCTGAAAAACAAGAAGAAAGTCGAAATCGTTGCTGCAAAAGGTACACAGAACACACTTACCATAACTGCCTGCAAGGATACAGCAAACCACAAGGCTGCCTGCATCTGGGCCAAGGACAAGATACAGTTTTCGGGCAAAGGCGTGCTGAACGTCATTGCTACAGGCGACGGTTGCAGAGGCGTAAAGAGCAAGAAGGATATCACCGTCAATGACCTGACGCTGAATGTAACCACGTCGGGTAACAACCTGGGTGAAAAAGCTTTCAGTCCTCCTGCCGGCCCCCCTGTTATCCCCCAAGGGGGACCCAAAAGTCTCCCCTCGGGGAGGTTTGATGGGGGCCACGCTTTCCCAGGCAACTTTCCGCCTTTCCAGGGAGGTCGCCCTGATTTTGGCACTAAGCCGGATTCTATCGGAAGACCCGACTTTCCGCAGATGCCTGAGGGTGGGGGCTTTGGCGGAAAGCACAAGTATGTCGCTTCGGCCAAAGGTATTGCATCCAAGCGGATGATTACCGTCAACAGCGGCAATATCAGTGTCCGTACATCAACAGCCGGAGCAGAAGGCATAGAGGCTAAGCAGGGAATCGTCTTCAATGGCGGCAGTGTGTATGTAATGGCCACGGATGATGCCATCAATGCAGACAGTTGTATAGTGTTCAACGGTGCCGACGTCACGGCAATCAGTACCGGCAACGATGCAGTTGACTCCAATCCCAAGAACGGTGCATTCTCTCCCTTCGGCTCAAATGAGCAGAGCGACGAGCCTGCAATCATTATCCGCGGCGGTACTGTCTATGCATGGAGTCAGGTCGGTTCGCCCGAGGAGGGCTTGGACTGCGATTTTGCTACGCTCGTAATAGAGGGCGGCAAGGTTTTCTCCGTCGGTGGTGGCATGGGCGAAATGCCATCCGTACCCACTAACCAGTCAGCCAGTCAGCCGACAGTCCTGCTATCGGGAATTAATATAGTAAAGGACGAGCCTGTTCAGATTTACGATGCTGAAGGTAAACTGCTGGATGCCGTTACCGTTCCTTTCTCCCTGAGACGCAGTGCCAGCATTCTCAGCAGCCCGTCCTTCAAACTTGGCAATACCTATACCGTCAGGACCCAGAATTATCAGAAGACCTTTACCTTAAACGAAAACTTTACTGTCGTAAGGTAGTTTCACTTCTTCCAGACGATGTATGTCTCCTGGATGTTTTCGGAATTTGCAGATTTGATAATGTGACGTTTGCCGCTTGCGTCGACGTACAGTGGCAGGGACACGCTGCCTACGATCGAGATGGCTTCCTGTACTCCCATGTCCATGAGTGCCTGGGTGAAGTCGTGCATAGATTCGCGACCCTCAGTTTCTATTACCGATATCCTGTCCTGGTAATAGCACAGTGCGCGGCGTACAGCCTTGCCTTTTGGCAGCTTTTCTCCCGGCTTGCTGTTGTGGATAAGCGAGAACTGGCGGAAGAAATATCCTTCACGCTCAACGGCACGCTCAAACAGGACTGTTTCCTGGCTTTTGCCCATTATCAGCGAATCACCTATTATTGCGCAGAATCCATACTTGGGATGACCACGCGAGAGCAGTTCCCCTTTGTAGACGAAGGCTCCTGAAATCTGTCCGTTGTCGGCACGATAGTCTGCAGCCTGGGCGGCAAGTATTATATTGCGGTCGTTGTATGGCAGCGGACCTACAAGCAGTTCGGCATGACAGCCTATGGGAGTGTATATTATCAGCTTGATGTCATTGACAGACACGTCGGAAAACTGCGTGTATGCAGGATAGTCGTGTGTAGCCATGTAGGACACTATACCTTTATTGCCAACCGAATCGGTATACTCCGTATCATCTGACGAATATATAACGGTCTGGTGCAAGAGGTAGTAGACACGTGCACCTGCCAGAACGCACAGTATTGCCAATGCGAGTAATATCCACAGCCAACGGCGTCGTCTGGGCTTGGGATTGTCCGGTCCGTTCTTTATCGGTACTAGAACGCGAATATCTGTGTCCTTTATGTCAAACAATTCTTTTTCCATATTCCTATCATTTATATTCCTTTCCCTCTATCAGATCCTTCAGTTTCTTCAGTGACTCGTGCGAGACCTTCAGCGTTTCGTGCCTGTGTCCTCCGGGTTCACGCATAATCAGTATCTGACGGTTGAGGTTTATGTAATATATGTAGTTACGGTTGATGATCAGGCTTCGGCCTATGCGCACAAACGCCAGTGCCTCCTCGCCAAGCTGTTCGCTGATCATACGCTCCAGCTGCCCCAACTGGAAGAGCACAACACGTTTCTCCGTCCCCACAACGTACAGGGTGGAGTAGTTGCCGTCTGCCTCTATACTGATGATGTCCTCGGAGCGAAGACGTATCAGTTCGGCCGTGTTGCTTATGATTAGCTGGGGTTTCATGTGATAAAGATATGAATTATTTGGATTACCTGTGCAAAAGTACTCATAGAAAATGAAAACAATCACAAAAATCATCAACCACTGTACCAACACCGCCGTTTAATGTATAAAACTTAATTAGTAGGAAAGGTGGTATGCCTTCTTATTAAGAAAGGCGGTTGCTCTTTCCTTAAAAGAACAGGGTGCTTTCTTCTTAAGAGAGTTTGGGGCTTTCTTAATAAGAAAGTTTAGGTCTCAACAGGAACGAGGTTTTCATAGACAATCAATACGAGGTAACGTTTCTCATGTGTCACAGGGTTCATGCTTTTGGGGCGTTCCCGATGGTAGTATAATCAATATTTTTGTCTTTTTCTTTGCTCGTATTGGATAAATCGTTAAATTTGCTGACAGAAATCATACATAAAATCCGCCTATGGCATAAACAAAAGGAATTAGACATAACATAAAGAAGCGTCCGCTTAGATTCTTGTTATCTGAAATTTCGCCAAAAATTAAGAAGCGTACAAGAGTAAAAGATGGCGCTCACGTCGATTGGCGTGGGCTTTTACTCGTAAATGTACGCAAAGGTGTTTGGCGATACCTCAGATAACGTAGACGAATGAAGTCCACGTTTTTTTGTGTCCTTTAAGAAACGACAAATCAATCATATATTATGAAACAACTATTACCCATCCAGCGATTCTTCGCAACCTTAATGCTATTGGTCATCTGTACCCTTTCCCGGGCTAACGGCACAAAGATCAACGGCATTTACTATGTGCTCAACAGTAGCACCAAAACTGCCAGTGTGACCTACACGGGCACAGCAGGCAGCTACAATCCATCATCAACAGCTTATATTGGCAGCATCACAATTCCTTCTGCTGTCACATATAACTCAACCACCTACAGCGTGACAAGCATTGGCGGTTCGGCCTTTAGTAACTGCAATAGCCTGACATCCATCACTATACCCTACAGCGTGACAAGCATTGGCGGTTCGGCCTTTAGTAACTGCAATAGCCTGACATCCATCACTATACCCTACAGCGTGACAAGCATTGGCGGTTCGGCCTTTAGTAACTGCAATAGCCTGACAT
>JAFZVW010000051.1 GCA_017617635.1 Bacteroidaceae bacterium
ACCTACATCGACCGCTATCATACCATGATAGCCAACGACTCCGTTGTCTTTGTACACGACTCCATTGTGCAGTACAAGTGCAGGACAAAGCACGACAGCATATACATAAACAAGACCGACACGGTCTTTGTCAGGCGCAATATCGTGAAGACGCGCGAAGTCCCCCGCAAGCGCACATGGTTTGACTGGCTCAGCTATGCAGCACTCGTCTTACTCGCAATAATGTTCGTAAGGAAAGTGAAAAGTGAAGGCTGCGATTGAGCGAGAGGAGAGCTGATGCAGGTAAAGCTGGTGCTGTCGATTGAGACGAAGGATGTCGTAAAAGATTATTTTTCATAAATAACAAAAACAGAAGATAATTGACTTTTATTGTTTACGGACAATAAATTGTTCTATAGATTGACTCTATTTGGAGGAAACAAATTCGTGGTATCTGATTTCAGGGCGAAGTTTATATCATTATTGGCTGTACAATGGTTTCGTCCGGCCATTGGGGCAGGTAAAGCAGGGATTGGGGTGTGCCGCCAATGCCTGACCAGTCGATGCGCTTGACGTAGCTGAAATCCGGTGGACCGAAGTCGAACGAACGGCCGTAGAGCAGTATGGCGTTACGGCTGTGGTCGATTTTCCACAGGCCTCCGCCATAGATGCATTTCTCCCGGTGTGAGAGCAGGTCCTTGTGCAGATAGACATTACCGAACTTGAGAACGCCGTCCTGGTTTATTATGAATTTCTGATACATGGAACTACTTTTTTATCCTATCATTCTAAGTATTTGTTTTTCTGTTGCTTCGGGCAATAATGCCTTGAGGTGGTCACAGATGAGTTGGAATGACTCCTGGGGTGTTCTGTTACATTGCAGGGTTTCGCGTCCGAACAGTTCCTCGGGGGTATTGAGCAGGGACCATCCCCAGCCGTACTGGCGGTTGTGTCTGTCGCGGGGATATACAAAGTCCTGGGTAACGATGTATGTCGCCATTTCGAGGCGTGTGAGGTATGAGTCGAATTTGCTGCGCATCCTGGGTCCGTTGAAGCCGCAGGCAGCCCTGAGTTCACGTGTAATCAGGCTTCCTGTCATCCGCAGGGTGTCGAGTATGGCGCCTTCGATTGTGTCGTCGGCAGGGTAGGGGTACTTGCTGCGCCTGTAGTTGCAGAAGTCTGCAATCCACTGACGGCTGATGAATCCTGCCTTGCGGTTGAAGACCTTGCCGTACAGGCAGCCGGTCTCCTTGACAATCTCGCCTTTCCATTGCCACAGGGGCCATACGAAACCCTCGTCGGGATCTGTATAATAACGGCATTCCTCGGCAACGATGTCCTCGGCAGCATAGCCGGGTATGCCGCTGTCAAGCAGGGGAAGGAACCCGACCTGGTTGACGAGATCCATCATCTGTGCGCTTGTATGGATTACGGGAAACTGCATCTACTGCTCGATATACTGTATCATGTCGTTGCGACGGGGCTTAGCCGGTTTCTCCTGATCGGGATAGCCGAGGGCTATGCAGAAGAAGAGTTCGTGCCCCTTGCTGAAATTGAGTTTGTCCAGGCATGGCTTGGCAGAGGGGCTGGATTTGAGCCAGCGGGCTGAACTGCCCAGGCAGCAGCTGCCAATGCCCAAGGACTGTGCGCTGAGCATGATGTTCTGTGCAAGCAGGCCGCAGTCGACGCTGGATAGTTCGTAGCGGTCGCTCTTGGCAATAAAGAGTACCGTGGGTGCGTCGACGAAGATGTTCTTGAAACCATCGCGCTGTGCAACCTCGGGGTTGTCATGCACTACGGCTGCGGTAAAGCTGTCAAGCAGCCGGGGGTTGTCTATAACCCTGATCTCGTATGCCTGCCAGTTCATGCCGTTAGGTGCGTTGATGCCGCAGTTGAGTATGCGTTGAAGTGTTTTCCTGTCGACGGGCTGGTCCTTGTACTTGCGGATGCTGCGCCGCTGCATGATGATTTTCTCTAAAACGTCTGCCTGGTTGGTCATGCTGTTCTATATATTATAAGGTTATTTTACGGTAAATGGAAATACTGTCCAGTCACCCAGTTCTCCTATGGGACGGGCGGTAATCCAGGTGAATATGTATTCGCCTGGCTGCAGGTCGTTGAGGGGTGTTATGCGGAATGCTTCGTCGCCGCTTGCCTCGATACGGAAGTTGTTGAGGTCCACGAAGATACATTTGTTATCGTGAACGTTTGGTTTAGGTATGCTGCGGTACTCGCGGCGTGTCTTGAGTCGGATGAGTACAAGGTCGCTGAGCAACAGGGAATCGGTGTCGACGATAAAGCTGGGGCGGGGTGTGTCGCAGTATTGTCGGGACTTGGCTCCCCACAGGTAGCGGTTAATCTTGCTCTTGAGCTGTATGTCGACGATTTTCCATCCGGGTTTCAGTTCGCTTTGTGTCAGCTGTGACTCGATCTGTACAGGTGACGGTCGGTTGTCGAGATATATCGTCTGTGCATGCGTAACGGTGGCTGCAAAGGCGGCTGCAAGACTGATGATTATGGTTTTTGCTTTCATAATGGATACAAAGTTAAGAAAATTGCTCAGGTTTGTGGCCGTTGGCTTTGTGTTTTAGTTTTTTTTAATTATTTTTGCGCTGTTATATGTCTAACCGTATTATAAATATAGTAGTAAAGTGACTCTTGCCATTGTTATAGTTATCCTGATTGGCTATTTGTTTATTGCCAGCGAGCATCTGACGCATGTGAACAAGGCCCTGGTGGCCGTTTTCTGTGCTTCTGTGGGTTGGGTGCTGTTTATCAGTTCGGGCACCTCGATGATTGATGTGCTGCATGCTCAGGAGTTCCGTGATTTCCTGGCAGGTGAACCCTACAGCCTGTATAAGAGCAAGGTGTTCATTGCCGACAGGATTTTCCTGCGATACGTTGGCGAGGTGGGTGCACTGGTGCTGTATCTGCTGGCTACGATGAACATAGTGCAGGTGCTGCTTAACAACGAGTGTTTCTGGTTTATTGAGAAATGGCTGCGCAGCCGTAACACCAATGTGGTGGTATGGGTTGCCGTGCTGGTGACGTTTGCCATGAGTACCTGTATCGATACGCTTACGCTGACGGTAATGATGCTGATGGTACTGAGGCGCCTGCTGCGTAACAGTAAGCAAAGGATGTACGTTGGTGCTGCCATAGTGATTGCTGCGAATGCGGGCGGTTGCTGGACGGTAATTGGTGACGTGACGGGCTTGATGGTGTGGACAAGCAAGGCTGTGGCTGCAACGAACTTCAGCCTGATGCTGCTTTTGCCTGCCATGGTTGCCACGGTTGTCCCGGTTGCGCTGATATGCAGGAAACTGCCCGAGCATCTGGATCTGGAACGTCCTGCGTTTATGTTCCGCGGTGACGACAGTGTACTGAAGATTTGGCAGCGACTGTTGCTGTTGGTATTCGGTATCGGTGGCCTGTGGTTTATCCCGTCGTTCCACCGCATAACGCTTCTGCCTCCGTTCCTGGGTGCATTGTGCTGTCTGGGTGTGGTATGGGTGCTGAACGAGATTATCAACAAGCGCAGGATAGGTACAGAGCAGCCGCTGAACATTACGTCGGGGCGTACACTGCAGTACGAGTGCATACAGGCAGTAATGTACTGCGTGGGTGTTTGCCTTTGCGTGGACGTACTGATTGAGTGCGGTGCGCTGCACTATGCATCGGCTTTGTGTGACAAGTATCTGCATAGCATATACCTGATAAGTCTGCTGTTGGGATTCATAAGCAGTGTCATGGACAATATCGCGCTTGTGCTGACCAGTATGAATATGTATAGTGTGCTGGAGCCTGATATGGTGAAGGCTGAATATATGAATGCCTTCCTGGTGAACGGTGAGTACTGGCATCTGATTATGCTGAGCGTGAGTGTAGGCGGCTGCCTGCTGCCTATTGGCAGTGTTGCCGGCTTGGCGCTGATGAAGAGCGAGGGTGTGACGGTATGGTGGTATCTGCGCAGGATTACTTTCTTTGTCCTGATTGGCTGGATATGCTCGCTGGGAACATACTTCCTTGTTGACGCTTTCCTGCGTACTTGGTTCCCTAATTTCTGATTGCTGAAGGGGTGATAGGTTACGATTTGTCCCGGCTGGGCATCGGGTCTCTGAATGCCATGCAGGAGGAGATGCTGTCCTCGTGCCGCAGGTATGATAATGTAGTTTTGCTGAGTCCTACGGGAAGCGGCAAGACTCTGGCGTATCTGCTGGCTCTTTCTGTGGGGAAGGATATCCAAGCCGGAGGCGGGGCTTTTCCGTCTGTACTGATTCTTGTCCCCAGCCGTGAGCTGGCTGTTCAGACAAGGGATGTGGCAACAAAACTGTACCATAACCTGAAGGTCTTTGCCTGTTATGGCGGACGTGCTGCGATGGAGGAACACAGGGTGATACGCGAGATGCATCCGGACATAATTGTCGGAACGCCTGGCAGGGTGCTTGACCATATCGGGAAGGACAACTTTGCAACAGACGGCATAGGGATGCTTGTCATCGATGAGTTTGACAAATCGCTGGAGCTGGGATTCCGCAAGCAGATGCAGGACATTCTGATTATGCTTCCCAATGTGCGGAGGCGTATTTTGCTGAGTGCAACGGACAGTGCTGACATTCCGTCTTTCGTAGGCATTGACAATGTACACAAACTGGATTTCACTGGTGGCGATGACTATGAGGGACGTATCAGGCAGTGGGTTGTAAGGAGTCCGCAGAAGGACAAGTTGCGTACATTGTCGGATTTGCTGTGCTGTCACGCTCAGGAGACGAGCATGGTGTTCCTGGGTTTCAGGGATGCCGTAGGCCGTGTGGCTGACTGGCTGAGCGGAATGGGTTTCACGGTAAGTGCCTTTCATGGCGGCATGGAGCAGAAGGACCGCGAGAGGGCTTTGTTCAAGTTCGAGTGCGGTGCTGCAAACATACTGGTGTGTACTGACTTGGCTGGCAGGGGTCTGGATATTGCTGGTGTTGACAATATAATCCACTATCATCTGCCTGTGAATAAGGAGACGCTGGTACACCGTAACGGACGTACGGCACGTTGGGACAAGGAGGGAAATTCGTTCCTGATAACAGGTCCTGAGGAGACTGTGCCCGATTTTGTGGGTGATGACCGGGAGGAGGTTGTCCTGCCGGGGCGTGTTGCCGTCCCTGCCAAGTCACGCTGGGAGGTCCTGTACATCGGACGCGGCAAGAAGGACAAGGTGAACAAGGTTGACGTTGTGGGATTCCTGAGCAAGATCGGTGGCTTGCAGCGTGAGCAGCTGGGAATGGTAAGGGTTTTCCCGTCGTGGAGCTTTGCAGCGGTTGAGCGCAGGGCTGTCAGGGATGTGCTGAACAAGGTCAGGGGACAGAAGATAAAGGGACAGAAAACGATAATCGAACCAATAAAATAATGATATATGGCTACAGTGGATGACAAGAAGGTTATCTTCTCGATGGTGGGCGTAAGCAAGACGATTACGCAGAACCAGAAACAGGTTTTGAAGAATATTTATCTGAGTTTCTTCTACGGAGCTAAGATAGGCATCATAGGTCTGAACGGTGCCGGTAAGTCTACGCTGATGAAGATTATCGCAGGGTTTGAGCAACCTACGCAGGGCGATGTAGTATGGAGTCCCGGATACAGCGTTGGCTATCTGGAGCAGGATCCCCACCTGGACGATGACAAGACGGTGATTGAGGTTGTGCGTGAAGGTGCTCAGCATATAGTGGATGCCCTGGACGAGTACAACAGGATTAACGAGAACCTGGCTTTGCCTGAGTATTACGAGGATGCTGACAAGATGCAGAAGTGTTTTGACCGTCTGGCGGAGCTTCAGGATGTGATTGATGCTACGGATGCATGGAACCTGGACAGCCGTCTGGAACGTGCTATGTCGGCATTGCGCTGTCCGCCTGCTGACCAGAAGTGCGGCATACTGTCCGGAGGTGAACGCCGTCGTGTGGCTCTTTGCCGCCTGTTGCTGCAGAAGCCTGACGTTCTGTTGCTGGATGAGCCTACGAACCATCTGGATGCTGAGAGTATCGACTGGCTGGAGCAGCATCTGCAGCAGTACGAGGGTACTGTCATCTGTGTAACGCATGACCGCTATTTCCTGGACGACGTGGCAGGGTGGATTCTGGAACTGGACCGTGGCGAGGGTATCCCCTGGCAGGGCAACTACAGCAGTTGGCTGGAGCAGAAGACGAAGCGCATGGAACAGGAGGAGAAGGTTGCAAGCAAGCGCCGCAAGACCCTGGAACGCGAGTTGGAGTGGGTGCGTATGGCTCCAAAAGCCCGTCAGGCCAAGGGCAAGGCCCGTCTGAAGTCGTACGAGAGCATGCTGAACGAGGAGCAGAAGCAGCGTGAGGAGCGTCTGGAGATCTATATTCCTAACGGTCCGCGTCTGGGTAATAAGGTCATAGAGGCCAAGGGTGTCTGCAAGTCGTTTGGCGACAAGGTTCTGATCAGGAACCTGGACTTTATGCTTCCGCCTAACGGTATTGTGGGTGTGATAGGTCCCAACGGTGCAGGTAAGACGACGCTGTTCCGCATGATAATGGGTCTTGAAAAGCCCGATGCAGGTACCTTCGAGGTTGGCGAAACGGTTAAGATTGCATACGTTGACCAAAGCCACAAGGACATAAAGGCTGACGAGAGTGTATTCCAGGTTGTGAGCCAGGGTGCCGAACTGATACGCATGGGCGGGCGTGACATAAATACCCGTGCATATCTGAGCCGTTTCAACTTCACCGGTGCCGACCAGGAGAAGAAGTGCGGTGTGCTGAGCGGCGGTGAGCGTAACCGCCTGCATCTGGCAATTGCGCTGAAGGAGGAAGGCAATGTGCTGCTTCTGGACGAGCCGACGAATGATATTGACGTGAATACCCTACGTGCTTTGGAGGAAGGTCTTGAGGCGTTTGCCGGCTGTGCTGTGGTAATCAGTCACGACCGTTGGTTCCTGGACCGTATATGTACGCATATCCTGGCGTATGAGGGTGATGGTGAGGTTTACTGGTTCGAGGGCTCGTACAGCGACTATGAACTGAACAAGTGCAAGCGCCTGGGCATTGAGGAGCCTAAGCGCATACGTTATAGGAAACTGGAGGAATAGGTTCTACTGAACTACAAGGCTGATGGAAATCATCAGCGCAAAGAGGAATATGGAAAGGGCAGTCATGGCGAGTACGCCGTTGAGTGCCTTTCCTCTTTTTATGCGTATCATTCGTGCAACGCAGTGGAAATGCAGTGGAAGGAATGCAAGTACCGGCAGCATGTGGGTGTTGAGGGTGACGTCGAAGAGGTCGCCGTTAAGTGTGATGCTGACGGTGACGAGGTAGGTGGAAATGATGCCTATCAGGAAATACAGCCACAGTGCAGCCTTGGGACCTATGATGGTTACGAGCGTTATCTTGCCGTGCATGGCGTCGGTATAGCGGTCACGGAAATTGTTGACAATCAGCAGGCAGTCGGCAACGAGCCCCTGTGCGAGCGCCAGCATCCATACTTGCATGGTGAGCTGTCCTGTCTGTATATAATATGTACAGGATACGGGTATAAGCCCGAAGAACATTACTACAAGTATGTCGCCCATGGCAATGCGCGAGAAGAGGGTGGTGTAGAGGAAGGTGAACAGGATGCATGCTGCGCCAATCAGGATGCAGTACATATCCGTATAGAAGAGCAGGGGAAGTCCTACAAGTGCCGACAATACAGTGGTGATAAGAATGCCCCTGCGCATTGACGGAAGGGAAATCCATCCTTGCGAGCAGGCGCGTTCGGGCCCCAGCCGGTCCTCGTGGTCAACGCCTTTGAGACAATCGTAGTAGTCGTTGATGAAGTTGGCGTCAATCTGCATGAATATAGCAAACAGTGCGCATAGCAATGCCGGAAGCACGTTGATTGTGCGTGTATCGTTCCATGTGGCTGCAAGGGCAATCATGACAGGTGCAAGGGCACATGTCAGTGTCTTGGGTCTTGCTGCCAGTATCCAGGACTGCAGGGCTGAGGGTTTGTCGTTCATGCTCTTGTGCAAGTGTTTATGTATTACTTTACCTTGTCGTCGCTGCACTTGATAATCTCGCGTGCCTTGACGCTTCCGACAAGTGCCTTGAACTTGGAATAGTATGTGCGGCGTATGCTGAGCTCCTTCTCGTCCTTGTTAAACTTGCTTGTCATGATTTCCTCGGCCTGCGAGGGTGTGAGCTTGCCAGCCTGGTCGGCAGCGCGGTATTTGTCCTTAACGGTGTCGTGGCGTTTCTTGTTGGCGCTTATTTCCTCGAGAAATGCTTCGAGTACGGGAAGGACCTTGGTCTTCTGTTCAGAGGTGAGTTTTGTCTGCTTGATGATGTATGCCTTGCGGGCCTCGCGCTTGGCACCTGCCTGTATGTTTGTTGTAATACAGAAGGTCAGCAAGAGCGCCATCAGTATGATTTTCTTCATGGAGTAATTTAATGATTTAATTATTTGATATTTTTATATTTTTAATCTTTGGCCACAAAGATAGATGTTTTTCACTTATGTTCCAAATTATTTAAATTTCTTTGATACAACTCGGTAAATTTAACTATCTTTGCACGGCAAAAAAAATCAAATATCATGGCAACGACAAGGAGAAAGTCAAATACTAAGATAGTAGAGGTACCGCAGATGGATACTCTGGGGCACAAGCAACCGCAGAACCTGGAGATGGAGACTGCCGTGCTGGGTGCGCTGATGAATGAGCAGGATGCTTTTGGCGAGGTGGCTGAGATACTGAAACCGGAGTGTTTCTATGACCACCGTAACCAGCTGGTATATGATGCAATACGTGATCTGGCAGCCAAGCAGAAACCGGTGGATGTTATTACGGTTATCGACCAGCTCGAGAAGAAAGGCCAGCTGGATGAAGTTGGCGGTATGTCGTATGTGGCTCAGCTGAGTGATGCTGTAATAAGCAGCGCACATATTGAATATCATGCGCGTATTATCCAGCAGAAGTTCATTGCCAGACAGATGATTACATTTGCCTCGCATCTGCTGCAGGATGCCTTTGACCCGGGAACGGATGTGGGTGAGCTGATGCAGAGTGCCGAGGGGCAGCTTTTTGAAATGAGCCAGGCTAATCTGAAGAAGGACTATACGCAGATTAACCCGGTTGTCAAGGAGGCCTATGAGATGGTGCAGCGTGCTGCCGCCAGGGATGACGGGTTGTCGGGACTGCCTTCGGGCTTTGAACAACTGGACAAGATTACGAACGGCTGGCAGAATTCGGACCTGATTATAATTGCAGCACGTCCGGCTATGGGTAAGACGGCATTCGTTATCTCGATGATGAGGAAGATGGCTATCGACCATAAGATTCCATGTGCAATGTTTACGCTTGAGATGAGCAACGTGCAGCTGGTGAACCGTCTGATGGTGAACGTCTGCGAGATTACGGGCGAAAAGATTCGCAGCGGTCAGCTTGCCCCGTATGAATGGGCTCAGCTTGACAGCCGTATCACACAGCTGTATGATACGCCGATTTACCTGGACGACTCGTCGGGTCTGAGTGTGTTTGAATTGCGTACGAAGGCAAGGAGGCTGGTTCGTGAACATGGTGTGAAGATTATATTCATCGATTACCTGCAGCTGTTGAATGCAAGCGGTATGAACTGTAATTCGCGTCAGGAGGAGGTTGCCGTTATCTCACGTTCTCTGAAGCAGCTGGCCAAGGAGCTGCAGATTCCGATTATTGCATTGAGTCAGCTGAACCGTGGTGTTGAGACCCGTGGCAAGAGTGACGATGACGAGAGCAAGCGTCCTGTGCTGAGCGACTTGCGTGAATCGGGTGCTATTGAGCAGGATGCTGACATGGTTTGCATGATTCACCGTCCTGAGTATTATAAGCTGTATCAGGACAGCGCGGGACAAGACTTACGTGGAAAGGCGATAATCATTATTGCCAAACACCGTAACGGAAGAGTGGGTGATATTGTACTGGAATTCCGTAACGAATATGCACGTTTTGCTGATCCGAGCGAAACGCAGTATATTCCCGCACCGAATGACCAGGGCGGTACTATAGTGTCGCAGGGATTGAGTCCTGAGGAATTAGATAGTATCAGGGATAAAAGAATCTTTGAAACCTCGAACGAGACACCTGAATTCTGATTTTTGGGATTATAATTCGGTTTATTGGGTGTTTTTTTGTATCTTTGCACCCAAATTTGAATAAAATATTATAAGGTATGAATATTTCATATAAGTGGCTGAAGGACTATGTTGACTTTGACCTGACTGCTGACGAGGTTGCAGCGGCCCTGACAAGTATAGGACTTGAGGTGGGCAGCGTTGAGGAGGTTCAGTCTGTCAAGGGTGGTCTTGAAGGCCTGTGGGTTGCCGAGGTTTTGACTTGTGAGGCGCATCCCAATAGTGACCACATGCATATCTGCAGTGTGAATGTCGGTCAGGGTGAGCCGTTGCAGATTGTCTGTGGTGCTCCGAATGTCGCAGCTGGCCAGAAGGTGATTGCTGCCGTGGTTGGTACCAAGTTGTATGATGGTGACGAGGAGTTCGTAATCAAGCGCAGCAAGTTGCGTGGTGTCGAATCCATGGGTATGCTGTGTGCTGAGGATGAAATTGGCATTGGAACCAGTCATGACGGTATAATCGTATTGCCCGGTGATGCCGTAGTGGGTACTCCGGCTAAGGAATATTACAATCTGGAGAGTGACTATGTGATTGAAGTGGATATTACCCCTAACCGTGCAGATGCCTGCAGTCATTACGGTGTTGCACGTGATTTGTTTGCATGGCTCGTCCAGAACGGCTACAAGACAAGCTTGCACCGTCCTTCGTGCGAAGGTTTCAGTATTGATAATGAGAATCTGGTGATTCCTGTTGAGGTGGAGGCTGAGGAGGCCTGTCCCCGTTATTGCGCTCTGACTCTGACTGACTGTGAAGTGAAGGAGAGTCCCGAATGGCTGAAGGACAGGCTGAATATCATCGGTCTCAGGCCGATAAACAATATCGTTGACATCACAAACTATATTATGATGGCCTATGGCCAACCCCTGCATTGCTTTGATGCTGATATGATTGAGGGTGGCAAGGTTGTTGTTAAGACTATGCCTGAGGGTACTGCATTTGTCACCCTGGACGGTGAGGAACACAAACTGAGTGATCGTGACCTGGCTATATGCAATGCCAGTGAACCTATGTGTATTGCCGGCGTGTTTGGCGGAAAGGGCAGCGGTACCTATGAGAGCACGAGGAATGTGCTGCTGGAGAGTGCATACTTCAATCCGACATGGATTCGCAAGAGCAGCAGGCGTCATGCCCTACAGACGGATGCTTCGTTCCGTTTTGAGCGCGGCATTGACCCGAATGGGCAGATATATGCCTTGAAGCAGGCTGCCATTATGGCTAAGGAACTGGCTGGTGCCAAGGTTAGCATGCAGATTGTGGATGTTTGTCCTAAGCCTGTAAAGCCGTTTGAGGTGGATGTGAAATATGCGTATGTCGATTCGCTGATTGGCAAGCATATTCCTGCAGATACAGTCAAGAGTATTGTGGCTTCGCTGGAGATGGAAATCCTAAGCGAGGATGCAGAGGGGCTGAAACTGTCCGTTCCTGCCTATCGTGTTGATGTTCAGCGTCCATGTGATGTGGTTGAGGATATCCTGCGTATCTATGGTTACAACAATATCGAGATTCCGTCGACCTTGCATTCGTCGCTTTCAGTAAAGGGTGATGTTGACAGGAGTCATAAGTTGCAGAATATCGTTGCTGAGCAGCTGGTGGGTTGCGGTTTCCACGAGATACTGAACAACTCGCTGCAGAAGGGTGCTTATCTGGATGGATTGACAAGCTACAAATCCGAAAACAGTGTTGTATTGATGAATGCCTTGTCGCAGGACCTGAATGCTATGCGCCAGACTTTGCTGTTTGGTGGTCTTGAGTGCATTGCCCGCAATACGGCTTATCGCAATCCTGACCAGCGTCTTTTTGAGTTTGGCAATTGTTACTATTTTAATGCTGAGAAGAAGTGTCCGGAGATAATTCAGGGTGTCAGCAGCAGTCGTGACCCTGAAGTGATAGAGCATGTTCTGGATGCATATTCTGAGGACTATCACATGGGCTTGTGGGTTACCGGCCGTCGTGTGAACGGCAACTGGGCTCATGTGAACGAGGAAACGTCGTATGCTGAACTGAAAGCTTATGTGATGAATGTCCTGGAGCGTCTGGGTGTACCTATGGGTATGATTGTGTTTGCAGAGGGTGGTGAGGATATCTTCGACAAGAGTCAGGAGATAAGAAACCGCGGTGGCAAGGCTATGGTCAAGATGGGTATCGTAAGCCGTGCAATCTTGAAGAAATTCGACATCGATAATCCTGTGTATTTTGCTGATATCAACTGGAAACTGATAATGAAGGCTGTTAAGAATCAGGATGTCAAGTATCACGACATAAGCAAGTTCCCTGCAGTAAGCCGTGACCTGGCCTTGCTTCTGGATGTAAGCGTAGAGTTTGCAAGGATTGAGGAGATTGCATACAAGACGGAGAAAAAACTATTGAAGAGCGTTTCGTTGTTTGATGTATATGAGGGCAAGAACCTGCCTGAGGGTAAGAAGTCGTATGCTGTAAACTTTGTCTTGCAGGATGAAACCAGGACACTGAACGACAAGGCTATTGATGCTGTAATGCAGAAGCTGATTAACAACCTCAAACAACAACTCGGAGCAGAGCTGCGATAAGGTTTCAGCGACATAACTATATTACGTCATAAAAATATTACGAAAAAAATAAAACTATGGGAAGAGCATTTGAATACCGTAAGGCTACTAAATTGAAGAGATGGGGTCACATGGCAAAGACTTTCACCCGTCTGGGAAAACAGATTGCCATTGCTGTCAAGGCAGGTGGTCCGGAGCCTGAGAACAACCCCTCGTTGCGTTCAGTCATAGCCGTCTGCAAGCGCGAGAACATGCCTAAGGACAATATCGAGCGTGCCATCAAGAATGCAATGGGCAAGGACCAGAGTGACTACAAGAGCGTAACCTACGAAGGATATGGCCCTCATGGTGTTGCCGTTTTTGTTGATACACTGACTGACAACACAACCCGTACAGTGGCTGACGTACGAAGTATCTTCAACAAGTTCAACGGCAACATGGGTACAACGGGCTCTCTGTCATTCCTGTTTGATCATAAATGTGTTTTCACATTTAAGAAAAAGGCTGACATGGATATGGATGACTTTATCCTTGAAATGATTGACTACGGAATCGACGAGGATTATGATGAAGAGTACGACGAGGAGAAAGATGAAACCACAATCACCATATACGGTGAACCTACAAGTTACAGTGAAATCCAAAAGGCTTTGGAGGCTCAGGGCCTTGAAGAGGTAGGTGGTGAATTCACATACATACCGAACGACCTGAAGGATGTAACTCCTGAGCAGCGTGAGACTATAAACAAAATGGTTGAACGTCTTGAGGAGTTTGATGACGTCCAGACGGTTTACACAAATATGAAACCTGAGGAGTAGTCGACATCAGGCAGGGTTTGATGGTGAGGCTTCTGTTAGCGGCAATTGCTGTTTTGACGCTTGCATGCTGCGGGCGCGAAAGCTATGATGAAAAGACTGCGCGTGAAATGTCTGAGTACTCGCAAACGCAATGCCCTCGCAGGATAGATCCGTATACAATTCTGGATAGTATAGTATACAGGAGTGATTGCAGGGAGTTGTGTCATTTCTATACGGTACAGGATACCTTGGATAACGAGGAAGTGTACAGCGATGAACTTTGTAATGAGTTCCGCGATAAACTGCTGACTAATATCCGTAACAGTGTCGGAATGAAAACGTACAAGTCGCATGGCGTTAATTTTGCATACCAGTACCGCTCGGGCAGGACAGGGAAGGTCTATCTGGATATTAAATTCAGCAGTTCGGATTATAAGGAGTAGTCTTTTTATCCCCTAAAATACTACAAATAGCAACAAAATATGTTGTATAGCATATATTTGTTGCTATTTTATTTGTGTGTATCAGAAAAACTATTTAATTTTGCAAAGCAAAACACAAGAAACGTGTGTTAGCGTAAATTAGGTTTAGATTATTTATTAAGGTAAAAAAATTATGACTGAAAAGATTGGTTGCGTTGCAGGTGCAGTTTGGGCTGCTCTGAACGAGAATGGTGCTATGTCATCAAAGGACCTGAAGAAGGTTGCAAAGATTAAGACAGACAAGGATCTCTACCTGGCTATGGGTTGGCTGTGCCGCGAGGACAAGCTGAACGTAGTTGAGGAGGGTAAGGAAATTACTCTTTCACTAAAGTAATCCTGCATCCGAAACGGGTTATTTACTAATAGCCTATTATACAGTAAACCCTGCAGATTTCTGCAGGGTTTACTTGTTATATGTAATCAATCATAAGATTTAATTCTCCTCGGCACATCGCATTATCAGGGTAGTTGCTCCAATGGTAATAATATCGCCGTCCTGAAGTGTAACCCGCTCGTTGTTGCCCAGTATGCTATTCATGTAGAATGTGCCTGTGCCGCTTGGGCCGTCACGCAGTATGTACTGCAATTTGCCGTTTTTATCCTGTTTGACCTGTATTACACAGTGTAGCGTGTCGATGCTGGGATCAACGGTTTCGATTGGCTGGTTGATGGATGTTCCCTGTACATAGCGTCCAATCTTGTTTTCTCCAAGTTGCAGGGACAGTATCTGCTTGAAGTGGAATACATTTTCGACAACGACTATGCTTCCGTATTTTCTGGATGCTTCCTCCTCTTCAGCCTTCAGGCGTATATGCTCGTTCTTCTGTGTCTCACGGGTAGGGGAGCTTCCGAGACGTATACCGAACTGCTTGGAGCATTCGGTACACTGGAATACCAAGGTCTGACCGGCCTTGTATTTGGTCTCGTCGAAAGTTATATAGGAATTACATTTAGGGCAACGGACACGTTTCATAATGCCATAACCCAAATCTGTGCAAACAATGGATCCTTGTCGCGGATTTCATTCACTTTGGCATATGCCTTGGCTGAATCGTCTCCGTAACCTGCAAGTACAACACGTATCATCTTGCCGTTTACTACCTTGACGGCATTGTCAAGCCCCAGACCTTTCAGCTTCAGTACGTATGCATCTGCCATTTCGTTGCTGATGGCACTTGCCATTACTACGCAGTATCCGCTTGGTGTCAACTTTTCATCTTGCTTTGCCTGGGTCTGGATTACATTATCCTGCTTTTGGGATGCTGCTGAATCATGTGGTTTGGCAATAACTGGCTGTTTGCCGTGTTGTGCCCTGACCATTGCTACAACTGATTCGATGTTATTCCATGAGAACAGGTGTGCTGTCTCCTGGGTACTGATGTTCTGCAACTGTGGCACAAACAAGATGAATGCAATAAGTAGAATTGCCGCTGCCGAAAGTGCGCGCTGTACGGTAGAACGCTTGATACTGATTGTTATACGTGGAGTATCACTATCATTGTTGTTGCGCTCTGACTCCGGAAGCTTGGCAAACAGGAATGAGTCAAGACCATATAAGCCAGGTGAATTGATGCCGGCATCGCATACATTGAAGGTGAAACCAGAACCGCTTTGGCTTAATTCTCCGATTGAGCCGATTTCTACAGAGCCCTGTTCGATAATCGTCGAACGTATGTCTGCAGCATAGTCCTCAATCCATTGGGCAGCTGTGCTGCGACGGACGTGGTGCATCCTGATTATGCAGTCTTCAAGCAGGGAATCTTCGGGGGTTACAGTATTGTTGACGTAGACACTTCTGTACGGAGGTAAGAATGTCTGCTCGCTATAAACATAGCAAGCACTTTTGTTATCTGTTACAAATGTGCATAAGCCCGGCACAGAAACTATGTCGTGTGTTGCCAGAAGATACTCTATATGTCTACTCAAGTCTTTCACCTTTGCAAAGATAGGATATTTTTACAAAAGTGACAAGTTTGTGTGCAATATTTTTTCTTGCTCAGATAACATTTTTTTTGCGTTTTACCTTCTGTTTTCAGTCTTTCTTTTGAGTATCAACATTTTGCGCAGAAGAATTGTCAAAATTCTTCTTTTTATGACTACGACCATGACCGCCGCCTTTATACTTTCCCTTGTGTCCCCTGGTTCCTTTTGAAGCATGGTTGCCATGGGATGATTTGTGTCCGCGGAATTTTCCGTCATATTCGGGACCTGGACCTTCACTCTTGGGTATAGGCAGTTTCTCTACGCTGTGTCCGAGGAAGTTCTCTATCTTCATGAAGTCGTTCTGGTCCTTCTCGCTGACAAGGGTAACTGCATTGCCGCCTGCACCGGCCCTGGCAGTACGCCCAATACGGTGCACATAGTCTTCGGCATCATGTGGTACGTCGTAATTGACAACAAGTGTTATGTCGTCAATGTCAATACCGCGAGAAACAATGTCTGTCGCAATCAGAATATCAATTTTGGCGGCACGGAAAAGATACATCACCTCGTCGCGTTCCTTCTGCTCAAGGTCGCTGTGAATTGCACGACAATTGAAACCTTTTCTTAAGAGTATAAGAGATAACTCTTTGGTTTTCTGTTTACTGCCGCTGAATATAATGACTCGTTCGGGCTTGCTGTCCTTGAATATATCATTCAGAATTCCAATCTTTTGGCTCTCGTAGCAGATATATGCCATCTGGTGAATTCGGTCGGCTGGTTTGCTGACGGCAAGCTTGATCTCTACGGGATTATGAAGTAGCGTGTGTGCAAGCTGACGTATCTTGTCGGGCATCGTTGCACTGAACATTATTGTCTGGCGTTGTTGGGGGAGATACCTGGCAATCTGTAGTATATCGTCGTAGAATCCCATGTCCAGCATCCTGTCTGCTTCGTCTAATATAAAAAAAGATACGCGTGAAAGGTCAATATTGCCCAGAGAGAGATGGCTTATAAGACGGCCGGGGGTTGCTATAATTACATCGGCACCATGTTGCATTCCGTGTTTTTCCTGTTCGTAGCGAATGCCGTCGTTTCCTCCGTATACGGCAACGCTACTGACGTCAGGAAGATGATAGGAGAATCCTTGCATTGCCTGGTCTATCTGCTGTGCCAATTCCCGTGTGGGTGACATAATGACACAATTTATTGCATCTTTGGGATAATCACCGTAGCTGAGTTCGCTGAGAACAGGCAGAAGATATGCAGCCGTCTTGCCCGTTCCTGTCTGTGCTATGCCAAGTACGTCGTGTCCTTCGAGAATTGGAGGAATTGCGTGTTCCTGGATTGGTGTACACCTCGTAAAGTTCATGTCGTCAAGTGCATCCAATACCGGGTCGCTGAGATTTGTTTCGTAAAAGTCCACAATTATATAAATATAAATAGGTAATTATCGCGGAGCACGTCTGTATAATGCAATCGCGACAGGTATATATATGATATTTGGCAGCCAGGCAGCAAGCCATGGTGCCATGCCGGCTTGAGTGCTGAAGCTGGAGCATATACCCTGCAGCAGAATGTATACTGCACTGAGTGCCAGTCCAAGTCCCAATGCGAATCCCATGCCTCCCTTGCGTTTTCGGCTGGAAAGCGTTGCTCCAATGATGCTGAGTATGAATGCAGCAAAAGGTGCTGCAATACGCTTGTGATACTCCACCTCGAAATCCTGCAGTCCTGCAGTACCGCGTATGCGCTGGCGGCTTATATAGTCATCCAACTGTTCGGAAGTCATTGTTTCCTGCATCTTGTTTGTTGTTAGGAAATCCTGCGGCTCAAGTTTTATTATACTGTCAATCTGATTGATATATGTAATTTTTTCGCGTAAACCTTTTAGTTCACGTATATTGACGTTTCTAAGTGTCCACTTGAACCTGACGTCTGAGATTGTGTCGTATTCGGCAGTCATTGCAGTCAGGTGCGAGACGAGTTTTTTATGTTCGAACTTGTCCAATGAGAAGTGGTAGCCTGTGTGAGAAGGTCCGTCGTAATGTTCCATGTATGCAATGACGCCGGTATCTACCTGTAACTGTACGTTGTCAGCCCAAGTGGGAACCTTGAGTTGTCTCTTGTACTGGTTCTCAAAGGCAAGGCGCTTGACGCTGCCACGGGGAATAACGTCTGTCCCCAGGTAATATGTAATGCCTGCTATAACGCATGCGCTAAACATATACGGCACCATCAGGCGGCGAAAACTGACACCAGCTGCAAGCATAGCTATGATTTCGCTGTTGTCTGCAAGCTTTGAGGTGAAGAATATTACCGAAATAAATACAAACAGCGATGAGAAAAGATTGGCATAGTACTGTATGAAATTCAGGTAGTAGTCAAATATTATTCCGTGTAACGGTGCATTGTTCGTCGTGAACTTGTCAACATTCTCGTTGAAGTCGAATACGACGGATATGCTGATGATTAGAACAATGCTGAAGAAGTATGTTCCAAGGAATTTCTTGATTATATACCAGTCTAACTTTCGCAAGGGTGAGGTATGGTTTATCGTTTGCAGTTTACTGTTCACAGACGGTTGGTGACTTTTCGCATCATCATGCTTTTCCATGTGCTGAAATCACCGGCAATAATGCGCTTGCGTGCATTTTGAACCAGCCAGAGGTAGAATGCGAGATTGTGGATTGAGGCAATTTCAAGTGCAAGCAGTTCCTGTGCCTTGAAAAGATGATGCAGGTATGCCTTTGTGTAAAAGAGATCGCATGATGCAGTTCCGTTTGGGTCGATTGGAGTGAAATCATCCTCCCATTTCTTGTTGCGCATATTCATTATGCCTTCGCTGGTAAACAGACAGGCGTTACGTCCGTTACGTGTCGGCATTACGCAGTCGAACATATCGACACCGCGTTCGATACTCTCTAAAAGATTTGCTGGTGTGCCTACTCCCATCAGATACCGTGGACGGTCTTTTGGTAGTATGGCGTTTACAACCTCGATCATCTCGTACATGACATCTGCAGGTTCTCCTACGGCCAAGCCACCGATTGCATTTCCGTCTGCATTCTTGGACGCAACGAATTCAGCACTTTTCTGCCTTAGATCACGATATGTACATCCTTGTACGATTGGGAAAAGGCTTTGTTGATAGCCATATAATGGTTCGGTTTCGTTGAATCGTCTGATGCAACGGTCCAGCCAGCGGTGTGTCAATCCTAATGATTTTTCGGCATATGCCCTGTCGCTCGTTCCAGGGGGGCATTCGTCAAGAGCCATGATGATGTCTGCACCAATACTCCGTTCGACATCCATCACTTTTTCGGGAGTAAACATGTGTTTTGAACCGTCAAGATGACTGCTGAACGTACATCCTTCCTCAGTTAACTTACGGATTCCGGTAAGTGAAAAAACCTGAAAACCGCCTGAGTCGGTCAAAATGGGCCTGTCCCAACCGTTGAACTTATGCAGCCCGCCTGCCTTCTCAAGTATTTCTGTCCCGGGGCGCAGGTAGAGATGATATGTGTTTCCGAGGATAATTTGTGCCTTTACCTCCTCTTTTAAATCACGTATTGTAAGACCTTTGACGCTTCCGACTGTGCCTACCGGCATGAATATCGGAGTCTCTATCGTGCCGTGATCTGTTCGGATAAGGCCAGCACGTGCATTGGTTTTGTCATCGGTATGCTGCAGTTCGAAAGTCATTTTTCGTCCTTGTCTTCTTTAGGCAGGATAAATTCAACCGGCTTCTCGACCTTTTGAGCAAGCAATGCATAGTCAAGTACGTCCATTACTGTCTCTACATAGTGGAAATCAAGTCCGTGTATGTACATTTCTGGTATCTCCTCAATATCCTTATGGTTGTCTTGGCACAGGATGAGGTGCTTGATTCCGGCACGTTTTGCGGCAAGTATCTTTTCGCGTATTCCACCTACGGGCAAGACTTTGCCGCGAAGTGTGATTTCACCGGTCATTGCCAATTCGCTGCGTACCTTACGCTGTGTAAGTGCTGAAGCCAAAGCTGTTGCCATTGTTATACCAGCTGAGGGACCGTCCTTGGGAGTTGCACCCTCAGGTACGTGAACGTGGATGTTGTAATAGTTGAAAATGCGTGGTTCAATATTCAACTCACGCGCATGGCTTCGGATATACTCCAGTGCAATGCTTGCACTTTCTTTCATTACATCGCCCAGATTACCTGTGAGTGTAAGTCCGCCGCCCTTGTGTTCCGAAAGGCTTGTCTCAATAAAAAGTATCTCGCCACCGACACTGGTCCATGCAAGACCTGTGACGACACCGGCATATTTGTTGCCTTGATAGATGTCACGGGTAAATATAGGTTTACCGAGCAGACGCTCTACCTCGGCTGTGTCGATGTTGCGTTCTACGCTTATCTGTTCAACGCCCAGTTCATCTGCATCACGTGCAGTTTCCAGTGCCACCTTGCGTAGAAGTTTGTTTATCTGTTTCTGTAATCCGCGTACGCCGCTCTCACGGGTGTAGCGTTCGATAATCATTTCGACTGCATTCTTGCGAATCTTCAGTTTGCTTTGTCCAGATAGACCATTATTGTCTTTTTCCTTAGGGAACAGGTGCTTGCGTGCAATCTCGATTTTTTCTTCAGTTATGTAGCCGCCAACCTCAATAAGTTCCATGCGGTCCAGCAGTGGTCGTGGTATACTCTGTACGTCATTGGCCGTGGCAATGAACATAACCCTGCTCAAGTCATAGTCCATGTCCAGGAAATTGTCGTGGAATGTCTTGTTCTGCTCTGGGTCGAGGACTTCGAGAAGAGCACTGGAAGGATCACCGTGTACGGTTGCCTGTGTTACCTTGTCTATCTCGTCCAAGATGAACACCGGATTACTGCTGCCGGCCTTTTGTATATTCTTGATAATACGTCCCGGCATGGCTCCTATGTATGTACGGCGATGGCCGCGAATCTCACTTTCGTCATGCATACCGCCCAGGCTTACGCGTACATATTTGCGTTTCAAAGCCTTGGCGATGCTTCGTCCAAGACTGGTCTTACCGACCCCCGGAGGACCGTACAGGCACAGTATTGGGCTTCGCTTGTCTGACTTTAACCTTAAAACAGCCAGGTGTTCTAAAATGCGTTCCTTGACTTTTTCCATACCATAGTGGTCCTCGTCAAGAATTCTCTGTGCACGTTTCAAATCCATGCAATCCTGTGTGCAATCGTCCCATGGCAGCTGAAGGATTGTCTGAAGATAATTCAGCTGGACGTTATAATCAGGGCTTTGGGCATTGATACGGGAAAGTTTCTGGAGTTCTTTCTCGAAAATTTCGGCTTGTTTCTCTCCCCAGTGTTTTTCCTCAGCATCTTGACGCAAGGTCTGTATGTCCTCGAATTTATTTGTATTCTCGTCACTGTTGCCCAATTCTGCCTGAAGATTCTTGATCTCTTGGTTTACGAAATATTCACGTTGCTGGCGGTTGAGGTCCACCTGGGTTTTGGCTTCAACGTCGCGACGCAAGGTAGCAACTTCGATCTCGTGATTCAAGTATCTCAACAACAGTGTTGCCCTGGTCAAGTCGGTGTCCTCGCTCATCAGGCTTGCCTTCTGTGATATGCTGAACTGGTAATTAGTCGCGACAAAATTGACGAAGAACAGGTTTAACGGCATCTTGGACAGAAAGTCGCCAATTTCTTCAGGCATACTTTCGGACATACTATTAAGCGTAAAGATACGTTCCTTTATCAGGTTCAGCGTAACCCGATACTCGTTATCACGTTCGTTGGTCTGGACTTCTGGAATTGCCGTAACGTGTCCGATATAACCGTCGTTGGTTTCTTCCATCGAGTCAAGCCCGACTCTATTAAGTGCCTGAAGCAGTGCACTGTGATTGCCGTCAGGCAATTTGACCAAATGTACGACACGGCATACAGTACCGATGTGAAAAAGGTCATCCATCACCGGATCCTCTATATCTGGTACTTTCTGCGTAAATACAGCAAGAGGCTGTTTTGTCTTCTCTGCTTTCCTGAGTGCTTTCAGGCTCTTGCTACGACCAACTGTTATTGGTGTTACGGTTCCGGGGAACAACAGGTTATCCCTTAAGGCCAGTAATCCCATTGAACCTTCCAGTCTGGCTCTTACTTGGCTCTCTATATTGGCATCAATCTCAGTTACAAACGAAATCGAAGTGTTTTTCCTCATAAAATATATTTATTGTTGGCGTGCAAATTTATAAAAAACTCTTTGATATTCAAAATTATGAATTACGAATTATCGGGATCTAATAAATTTTACTATCTTTGCAGCGCAAAATAGACGTATAAATTATAGGGAAAACTGACTATATGAATTACTACATAAGGTACTTTGATAACGAAGAAGTTTTCAACAACGTTGACGAACTGGTTGTTTTTCTTTCGGAGATATTGCATGGGGAAATGACACAGGAACTGATTGACGAAGTTGTTGGATTCTGTCTGGACAAGACTAATTTTCCAAGGCATTTCCGCTTGCCCAACAAAACGACCTTTATTATTATCAAGACGAATTCGCAAACGCTTGAAGAGTTTAAGACACGTGGCGCAAATGGTGGTGTATTCCCAAGTAATTCTCCTGTAAAGGAAGAGCAG
This sequence comes from Bacteroidaceae bacterium, assembly GCA_017617635.1. Classification (GTDB taxonomy): domain Bacteria; phylum Bacteroidota; class Bacteroidia; order Bacteroidales; family Bacteroidaceae; genus Physcousia. The sequence continues at coordinate 22,472 of JAFZVW010000051.1, forward strand.
AAGTCTGCCTATGACGAGATTGTTCCAGGAATGTATGACGTCTCAATAACATTCAGACGTGCTATTGTCAATCCGGAAACGAGGAAGTGCCTTTATGCCGACGAGATTTTTCAGGTACAGATGCTTGCTGAAAGCCAGCGCCACTGCTATGATGTAGTCGTTGATTATTTGCGTAATAATCCCGAAGTTGATGCCCGAAGCCAGTATCCAAGCATCCGTAGTAACAATTTTCAGGCAACGCTCATCCAGCAGTAATGACAATAAAGAATATACTATTAATAATTGCAATATCGTTTTTAGTGCCTGCAATTTCTGTTCAGGCAAAACCCAAAAAACGAATTTCCAAGCAAAATATTGCCGTACCAGATGTTTTGCCAAAACCAAGTAAAGCAGAACGTGTAATGCCGCTTACAGCGGAGTTGGGAAAAATCCAGAGTCGTCCAGTTCGTCATATAGGTAATTCGTTCACTGGAATAGATGTAAGCCACTATCAGGGATATATCGATTGGAAGCAAGTTGCAGCAGACAACCGTGTCGGATTTGTGTATTTGAAGGCAACTGAAAATGTCGGATTGGTAGACAATACCTATAGAAGAAACCTGGAAGGTGCACGCGCTGAGGGTATTCCTGTCGGTGTTTATCATTTTTTTAACTCGATGTCAGCAGCTGCTGCACAGTTGCAGAATTTCTGTTCGGTTGTAGATCCACGGACTCAGGACCTTATTCCTATCGTTGATGTGGAAACTCCGCCAAGGGGAGATATTGCAGGTTTTCATTCACGACTACGTGCATTTATCGAGGGAGTGGAAAAGCATTTCGGTTGTAAACCTTTGATATATACAGGAATGAATTTTTACAACAAATATCTTCAGGGTAAATTTACGGACTGTCCTTTTATGTTTGCACGTTATGCCGAAGAGGCTCCAACGGTCAATGATGATGTGCATTTTATTATCTGGCAGTTTACTGCAAGCGGTAGTATCAATGGCATAAGGGGTAATGTTGACCGCTCACGCTTTATGGACAACTATAGCGTAAAGGATATTATGATTCGTCACAAATAACAGACAAAAGCTCCTTGACATTGACGTCAGGGAGCTTTTGTCTTACTCTGTAGCAGAAAGTATTATTTCGCTTAATGACGGATGGGCATGTACTGTATTGGAAATATCATGTACAGAACCTCTCTTGATCATCAATATGGCAAGTTCATGAATAAGATCACTGGCATGTGCTCCTAAAATGTGGGCACCAAGCAATTGCCCGTCTTCGCTTGCCAATATCTTGACAATACCGTCTTCTGCATCCATGCTGAGAGCCTTTCCATTGGCACGGTAGAAAGATTTATAGACGTTGTATGCAACACCTGAATCCATAAGCTGTTCCTCAGTTTTACCTACCATAGCCGCTTCGGGCACGGTAAATACGGCAGCAGGTATGATTCCAAGGTCTAATGCCGATTTATGGGTCTTGCCATGCAAGATATGTTCCAACGCGATAATACCTTGTGCTTTTGCAGCATGTGCAAGCTGTAGAAGTCCGTTGACATCTCCTATTGCATATATGCCTGGAACTGATGTTTGCATATTCCCGTCCACCTCTATTCCCTTTGGCGTATATGCGATATTCAGGTCGTCTAGATTGAGTGAACCGACGTTTGCAGTACGTCCGACAGCCATTAATACAAGATCTGCATCAATAGTCTTCTCCTTGCCTTTTTCTTCGTAAGTAACTGTCATGCAATCACCTGATAAGATGCTCTTTGCAGCTGCTCCTGTATAGAATGTCATACCACGTTTCTTAAGTGAAGTACGCAGACGTTTTGCAAGGTCCCGGTCAAAGTTGGGCAGTATTTCCTTACAGAATTCAACTACTGTAACTTCTGATCCGAAACTGTTGTAGATGCTGGCAAACTCCAGACCGATAACACCACCGCCTATGATACACAATCGTTTGGGTATGGTTGTAAGGTTAAGCATCTCGGTACTTGTGACGACACCTGGTGCATGTGCTCCTTCTATAGGCAGAAACTTGGTAACGGAACCTGTGGCGATAATAATGTTTTTTGTTTTGATAACATCAGCAACCTCTTTTGTATCGTTTGATCCAACCACAAGCACATTCACGGTATTTGCATCTGCAAGATGTGCTTCTCCACGATATAGAGTGATACCTGGAGTTTTCATCAAGGTATCAATTCCGGATTGCAATTGTCTTACTACCTGATTTTTGCGCTGTATGGCACTTGCAAAATCAAATTGCAAGTCATTGGCGTGAATACCATGTGAAGCTGAACCTTTTACAAGTTCCAGAATTTCTGCAGTACGGCATAGGCATTTTGTAGGTATGCAGCCACAGTTAAGACAGGTGCCGCCTAAATCCGATTTCTCTATAACGGCTACACTCAATCCTTTTCTGGCTGCTGCTACTGCAGTTTCATAGCCACCAGGGCCTGCTCCGATAATTACAATATCATATTCCATATTTAATAAATGAATCTTGGCTCCTTGACAGCTTTTACGTCATCCAAACGGCGAATAGGAGTAGAGTGGGGGGCTGTCTTGAGTAATTCGGGATTAGCCTTGGCCTCTTCTGCAATCTGCTTCATTACGGCAATAAACTCGTCCAATGTATCCTTGCTTTCTGTTTCGGTAGGTTCAATCATCATTGCCTCATGGAATAGCAGAGGGAAGTATATCGTTGGTGCGTGGAAGCCATAATCCAGTAAACGCTTGGCAACATCAAGTGTCGTAACATGGTCAGGACTGTGACGGTCACCGGCATATTCGTCCTTGAGACCATCAAAGACAAACTCGTGCTTGCACAGTCCATCAATAGGCAGTTTGTAGTGCGAACGCAAGCATTCCTTAATGTAATTGGCATTTAGCACACTTAATTTTCCTGCCATGTTGATATTCTCTCTACCCAGACTTAGCAGATATGCGTATGCCCGGATTATGATACCAAAGTTGCCTAACCAGCCGCTTACTCTACCAAGTGATTGGTCGTCATTGGTGGTGCTGTAAGTGCCGTCCACGTTCCTGACAACCTGTGGGTTAGGCAGGTATTGCTCAAGGCCGGTTCTGACGCCGACAGGACCACTGCCGGGGCCTCCGCCTCCATGTGGAGTGGAGAATGTCTTGTGCAGGTTGATGTGCATCACGTCAAACCCCATGTCGCCAGGTCGGCAAACTCCTAGCATTGGGTTGAGATTTGCTCCATCGTAGTACATGAGACCTCCGCATTCGTGCACGAGTCGTGCAATCTCGGGTATCTTACGTTCAAATATTCCGAGTGTGTTGGGGTTAGTCATCATCATACCTGCAATGTCGGGTCCCAGAAGCGGCTTGAGGTCCTCAATATCTACGGTGCCGTCGGTGGTACTTTTTACCTGAACGATTTGTAAACCGCATACAGCTGCACTGGCAGGGTTGGTTCCGTGTGCAGAATCAGGTACGATAATCTTTGTACGTGTTACATCACCGCGTTGCATGTGGTATTTACGTATGACCATAAGGCCCGTCAGTTCACCATGTGCTCCGGCATATGGATTGAGGGTGAAACGGCTTAGACCAGCAATCTCGCTGAGGATCTTCTGCAACTCGTCATATAATTCAAGGGCTCCTTGTGCCATCGCATTCGGTGTGGATGGATGAATATTGAATCCTGGGAGTGCAGCCATTTCCTCGTTGACCTTTGGATTATACTTCATGGTACAACTGCCCAATGGATAAAATCCTGTATCTACGCCAAAATTGTTATTTGACATATTTGTATAATGACGTGCTACCGTCAGTTCATCTGCCTCGGGAAGATCCAATTGGTTCTTCCGTGTTACACATTCAGGAAGATTGTCAATACAATATCCTTGTATGTCACTTGTAGGTAGTGAATATCCAATGCGTCCTGGTTTGGAAAGCTCGAAAATCAGCTTTCCGTAATAAACATTGTTCATAATTCTTACGTTGTTAAAGCTGATTAATTACTGAATCTATCTGTTCGCGTGTATTTTTTTCTGTACATGCTATGGTAAAGCAATTGTCCAAATCCTGTGTTGGAACTCCGAACAGGATTCCAGCTTCGGTCATTCTTATACGAATATCATCATCGCCAGTATAACGGAGAGTGAATTCGTTTAGAAAGGGTTTGTCAGGGAATACTTCAACAAACTTGCCGCTTTTGATTAGTTCGTCATGCATATAATGCGCTGCGCTATAGCCCTGCCGGTTTACTTGCTCGAGGCCTTTCTGTCCCATGAGGCTTAGATAGCATGCAATATACAGGCACATAAAACCTTGCGCAGTACAGATATTGCTCGTTGCCTTTTCGCGACGGATATGTTGCTCACGCGCCTGCATTGTAAGAACAAAGGCCCGTTTGCCGTCAGCATCCGTAGTTGCACCTACAAGACGCCCCGGCATTTTACGTACAAGAGCATTCCTGGTACACAAATAACCTATATAAGGACCTCCGTATCCCATAGGCACACCAAGGCTCTGAGCATCACCGCATGCAATGTCGGCTCCCCATTCCCCCGGTGACTTAAGTACACCCAGTGCAGATGCAACAGTATTGACCGCAAGCAGGGTGTTGTGTTCATGACAAAAATCAGCAAGTCCAGTGAAATCTTCGATTATGCCAAATCGGTTGGGCTGTGCGACAACAAGTCCTGCGACGTCTTCATTTTCAATTAAATCCTTCACTGCCTGTTGATCCATTATTCCATCCTTTTGTGGAATTTCGACGAGATCAATGCCATGGAAACCGGCATATGTACGAACTACCTGGAGGACGTTTTCATTGAATGTACTTGAAATCAGGACACGATTACGTTTTTTGGAGGCAGAAACGCACATCATCATAGCCTCTGCGGTCGCCGTTGAACCGTCATACATTGATGCATTGCTGATATCCATGCCGGTAAGGCGTGCCATCATCGTCTGATATTCAAATATGTATAGCAATGTACCCTGACTTATTTCAGCCTGATAAGGTGTGTAACTTGTACTGAACTCGCTACGCGATGCAAGATATGGTACAAGACTTGGTGTATAGTGGTCATAGACACCTGAACCTGCAAAACATGTAAGTATACGGTTCTTTTCAGCCATTCCATGAATAATGTTGCGAACTTCAACCTCGCTCTTATGCGATGGAATATCCAACTGACGATGAAGTTTCAGTTCCTCTGGAATTTCTGCATAAAGTTCGTCTAACGACTTCACACCGATGATATCCAACATCTGCTGGATATCATCGGATGTATGGGGAAAATACTTGAACATAGTATTATTGTCCAATAAAGGTTCCTGGTTATTTAGTCGCAGATTGCTTCGTAAGCCTTGGCATCCATAAGGTTGGCAAGCTCAGAGGGATTGCTGAGCTGAACCTTCATAATCCAGTTCTCGAAAGCTTCCTGATTGATAAGTTCAGGTGAATTTTCAAGTGCCTCGTTAATTTCAACGACTGTTCCACTTACAGGAGAAAACAAGTCACTGGCTGCCTTTACACTCTCGACTGCACCAAATTCCTCGCCTGCAGTTACTTCGTCATCCACTTCGGGCATGTCAACATATACTACGTTGCCCAGCTGCCCCTGTGCATAGTCAGTAATACCTACATAACCGTATTCACCTTCAACTTTAACATACTCATGACTCTCGCTGTAGTAGAGTCCTTCGATTACTTTTGCCATAAAATTTAGTTTTTTCAGATTATTTTTTATAATTTTTCTCGTAGAAGCGTTTTTTGATTACAGTACCGGGGAATACTTTTTTTCGAATTTGTATACCTACTTGAGTACCTAACTTTGCATAATCAATATTTACGAGTGCCATACAGACACTCTTGCCTGTTGAAATGCTGTTGTAGCCGGTCGTAACCTCTCCTATTTCCTTGTCACCTGCAACAACTTTGTATCCATGACGCGGAATAGCCTTGTCCCGGAGTTCAATACCAACTATCTTGCGAGAAACGCCCTCTGCTTTCTGGCGTGCTACAACATCTTTGCCTATAAAATCAGGTTTATCTGTCTTTACAAACATGCCAAGACCCGCTTCAATAGGTGTAAGATTATCGGTAAGTTCGTCTCCGTAAAGTGGCAGACCGACTTCAAAACGCAGTGTATCACGACATCCCAGACCACACGGCTTTGCTGCACCGCTCTCAATCAGTTTGTCCCAGTTTTTTTGAATAAATGAATGAGAACCATATATTTCAAATCCGTCTTCACCCGTATAACCTGTGCGACTTATGATTATTGTCTCACCGTCAATTTCTATTTTCTTGAAGGTATAGAAAACGAGTTCCTTGCACTCAATGCCTAGAATATTTTTGACAACGTCTTCGCTCTTAGGACCTTGTATAGCAAGCTGTCCATAATAATTGCTCTGATTTTCTGTAACAACGTCAAATGATTTGGCCTGTTCGCTGATCCATGCGTAATCTTTATCAATGTTTGCTGCATTGATTACAAGGAAGAAACGTTCATCACCTTCTTTGTATACCAGCAAATCATCGATTGTACCGCCTGTTGGGTGCAACATCATACCATAATAAATCTTGCCTACTGGAGCATCAGATATATCGTTTGTAAATATATACTGGACGAAATCCTCTGCCTGGGGACCGGTTACAAGAACCTCGCCCATGTGGCTGACATCAAATACACCACATGCTGTACGTACCGCCATATGCTCGTCAACAATATCCGTATATTGTATTGGCATATTGAAACCTCCGAAACTCACCATTTTTGCACCCAGTGCATTGTGTCTCTCCCAGAGACAGGTTTTCTTGTCTTCCATAATATTTTATTTCTTGAATTTATTTTCCTACAATTCCACTGATATTGTATTTTTTCGAATCTCGGATGATTATTATCTGTTTCCCATCAAAGAATTTGCCGCTCTCTGTTTTTTCGGAATGATCCCAGGACAAACTTTTTACAGCGGTTGTGGAGGACGATGGTTCTATTAGGAATTTAGTGGCAGATTTGTTGCAATAAAAGTTTACATCATTTGCATCAACACCAAGGTATCCTGTCTTGGTGGCTTCCTTCTGGTAGAAAACATAGCTGTCGTCACTTTTTGTTATTGTCCAACAGACAGGAGCTTCACTGATTGTCGCATTCCATGTCCAGGCACCTAAATAACAACCGCTCATATTCCGTTGAGCGTTGATATAATAATACCCCTTGGCCTGATATGCAATATAGTTGTCGACAGGAGTTGTACTACGCAGAGCATGCGGAGAGGCTGAACCGGTAATTTTCAGATATGCTCCGTATGTATTATCAGGAACATTCTTGAGCGCAATGACGTATGCTGTTTCCGGATCAAAGAGTTTTTCATAATAATCAACTTCTATGCATTGCTCTTTGAAATGTATTTCACCGGGTTCGAAGCCAGCCTGTTCTCCGGCCATAAGCTCTGATTTATCGATTTCAGACGTAACCTTAATTATTTCTCCATCTTTATAGTGAATACCATTGTAAATGACAGATCCGTCTGGAATATTGCTCTTTACCAAATAGTCTATTGTAGGCTGTTCCTGTGTATATGAGAGTATAACATTATAGCTAGGGTCAATTGTAATTTTTGTATACAGTAAGTCGACTGTCTTTGCCGTCAGTTGTTCTTCACTAAGCGTTGAATGTGTGGTGAACGTATCTCCGTTGTGATACTCGCTGCCATTAAATATTACTGCGCCTTCGTCGCTTCCTGTTACACTGACAGTATATGTTAGGAGATTTGCCTTTTGTGTTGCACGTCTAATGACAAAAGGCTTAATAGGATCGGAAATAGTCGGAGATACGGCGGTATACTCAAGATGTCCTGTCTGGCCATAGTTTTTCATGTCCAGCATTATGCTGTCGTTATATACGCGAACTATAAGCGCTTGTATCACCTGTGGTTCACCGGTACCTGGGCTTACATTGGTTTCAAGGTTGTTGTATCTCATAGAACCCATGAAACATGAAGTGAAACTCTTGCTCCAATTTCTTTCCAATGTCCACTGAATTGTTGTGTTGGTTTTAATTGCTAATGTATCTATTGCATGCTTGGTGTTTGTAGTCAATCCATAATAGGAAGGTCCCGAACTGTTGCTATAGTAACTGGTTTTCATAATGTAAAGGGTGGAGTCCTTAGCACTATGGGCAATGTATAGATAGTTCTTTCCGTATTTAAGATTGTGTATATCTGTTATTCTCGCTGCCGTAGTATCACTGACAAACTCATAGATGTAACCATACTTGTAATCTTCGTTACCCGATTCCTTGTTTGTCGAGAATCTGTTTGTAGTCCCGCAAAATATGAAATAACCGCTATCATCCTTGAAAGCAAACCGGCCGGGATAATTGGTTCCGCCACTGATCAATGACCAGTTAAAGGCTTGTGCTGTTGGTTTTATAGTGCTTCCTCCTGTAATATACTTATTTGTGTTAAGTCCCTTGATGTAACATGTGCTTATTAAAGTTGAATCGGTTATAATCTTACCATTGTTGTCATATTCTGTCACACGTTGGGAAACAGCATCCGTTATGTAGCTCTTCTTTGACGCACTGCTATGGTCATGTCCATATAAATAGACAATACCAGGATGCCTTGCTAATGCTGTGGTAAGTATTTTTGTCGCATTGTTATCCAAAAGTGTTTTATTGGTAGTTGCGCCAATACTGCCAGGCAATGGCAAATGGTTGATGTAGAAGATGGTCTTTTTTCTTTCCGGATCTATCTCATCCAGTTTGGTTGCAACCCATTCGCATGATGTCTGGCTGTCCCGGTAATCCCATGCGTCCTTGAAAAAATACTTGCCGCAATTATGTACTACAAAATCAAATCCTCCAATCTGATAGTGGTAGGCAGCCAAAAGTTTTACAGAATCCTGCAAGGCATTTGCTGCCATTTCATAGAAACATTCATCAGATGTCAGAAACCCGGTTTGACTACGCATAGGATATGAATAGAAATCACCTGCGACATAATTCTTTGGCAGATTGTCGTGGTTTGCAACCTCAAAATCATGATTGCCAATTGTATATATTATTGGGGTACGCACAGCATCTGCAGGAAAAGCATTTATTGTATGATTTGCCATCAATTCGCGTACCTTTTTCCAGTTAGTTTCTGCAATTGTCGCATCACTGGAATAGTCTCCGCCAAGTACAAGGGCATCAATCCGTTCTGTTTCCCTTATTTTGTTGATAGAGTTAATGAATGATGAACGTAATCTGATGTTATTCACATTACTAGGAGTAATCATTCCTTCCTGGGCATGAGAATCACTAAGGCATGCAAATGTAAAGACAGGTTCTGTATTCTGTGCATACAAAAAAGCATGCATTGCTATAAAGAGAACAACCAAGACTAATTTTCTTTGTAATACCATTGCTCAATCCTTTCTATTTCCAAAACATCTGTTTCCGTTAATTCAAGTACATTGTTCGTAAGGTAACCCTCAATTTTGTTTCTGAGTTCTTCAATGCCAAACGTAAAATAATTCTTCAAGAGAGCAACTCTTTGCCTAACGCTCTCCACACCATGCCTTTTAAGTTTTTCTGTGGGTGGAATCAAGGCTCCTGTCATCATCTCGAAGGCAGTGTCATATAACATAGTCCCGTGCATGATATTACTATTTGCAAGATGGTAGAAGGCATTTCCACATACTTTTCCGGCAGATTGGGACTTTGTGATATCCGATTTCTTAGGTTCTAATATAATATCGTTGCGTCCTGTTGCATATGCAGGAGCGCCAAAGGCAGTAAGCATCTCGGCAATCTTTTGAGAGTACTCCAGAAATAAAGGTTCGACAGGGCCACCCTCTGTAATCAAACTTGTCATAATATTGCCTCCGTCGGCATATATGGCACCGCCTCCACTCTTGCGACGTATTACATCAATATTATGTGTTCTACAGAAATCTACATTAATTTCATTTTGCAACACCTGATTGCGTCCATAGACAACAGTCGGAGCAATAATCCATGTAAACAAATAGTTTCTGTTGTCATATTTCCGGGTTAATTCTGCCAAATATTCCTCAGCAGCAAGGTAGAATGCTGCACGGCGTGCATTACACCCTTCGGGAAAAGCAACCATTGTTGCAGGAAAAAGTGGATTTTGCACCATGGCGAAGAAAAAATTTTATTACAGAAGTATATTACTTGATAACGTGCACACAAATATACAATTTTTTTATATAATGATATATATTAAAAGAAAGATTTTATGCGCGTAAAGTGATAAACATACCTCCAATAAGTATAAACAAACCAATTACTGCCATAATGGTAATAGGTTCATTAAGTGCAACAGATGCAATTATAAGTGTAATAGAACTTTGAAAGAAAATATAGTTGGTGGCACGAAATGTTCCGATGGTGTTTAATGTCCAGTTCCATGCAACGTAGCATATTGTGCTTGCAACAAGACCAAGAAAAACTATGTTACAGAATATAATAGGGTGGGATAGATTCGCAATGTTAATTGTGTGATGCTTGCTGAATAAAACAAAAGGTAGGATAGTAAGTGATCCGTAAAAGAAAACTTTCCGTGTTATAAAATCGCTTGAATATCTTCCATTAACGTATGTAATTAATAAAGAATATGTTGCCCACGTCAATGCTGCAAAGATTGCAAGTGTATCACCTAATGGGTTGAGGTGCAGAACAAATTGACCGTTGAGAACGACAAGAGTCATTCCGGTAAATGCAATTAATGCCCCTACGATTTGTCTGCCCGTTGGACGCATCTCGTGCCTAATGCAACCGACTAATAGCATGGTGAGTAGAGGGCATGAACCTACCAGAATACTAACATTGGATGATGTGTCATAAACAAGTGCATTGTTTTCGGCAAGAAAATATATGCTTCCACCTGTTATGCCAAGTCCTACCATAATCAGTTCGTCTTTAAAACTATAACTGAATATCCTCTTATGCGAAAAGAGTAACAACGAAAAATATGCAAGCAAAAAGCGTGATAGGAAAATTTCGTCTGGGGATATTCCATGATTGAGCAGTATTTTACTGCTTACAAACGTTGTCCCCCAAATTGATATAACAAGTATTGCTACAATATGTCCCAGCCAGTTTTTCAAATTTAATCTATGTTTTGCTTAAAAGATATAACATCCCGATGTTCAAATTCATGAGCAACGGGATGTTATTTGTAGAAATGTTAATTTATCAGATCTCTGATTTGAAATTAATTAAGACTTTGTCCAGTTGTTGTATACAACTTGCTGCCCTTACGAATAACTATGCGACCATTATGGTAGAATTTACCCTCTGCAGTAATAGTAGCATTGCCTGATATAATATCTGAAATAGATGTAGGAATATCTGTTACTTCCATATCTGCATCTGTTTCAGGAGCAACGCCGCCAAAATCATCCATGCAGAAATATGCCGGTGTCGTCAGACCTTGTGCGTTAGTTTTTGTTCCAATCATCTTCGTGTCAATCGCAGAGACAACACCCAGTTCCGAAAGATCTACCCAGCGCCATGCCTTTACATAGTAAATCTTGTCGTCCTTGGCCTCGGCCAATGTGTATTCTACTGAATTTGTCTCATTGCCAATTTCGTCGTAACCGGTAATAACAAGCTTCAGGTAATCACCATTCTGGAATCCACCAGCAACTGTGCTCATATCATCACCATTAATAATGGCGTCTACAGCAGAAGTGGTGTTTGTCACATAGAAACCGGTAATTGTTGCAGAAATGTCCAGGGTTACCTTACTGCCACCATTCCACGAGTTATCACACCATACAGCATAGTTACTACCGCTCTTTGCCTTTCCGCATGAACTCTCTAATGCATAGTCAGCAAGTTTGCCTTCTGTTGTCGTCTTGTTGCTGAGCGCATAAGAGAAGTAATACTTGCCATACTCGCCATAGTCAGCTGTGTATGTAGTGAATGTATAGCCACCAGATACCCATGGTGTGCTAGGTGTTTCGCTCTCAAAGTAGCGAACGCTCTCAGACTCAAGAATATATTCTTCGAAAGTAGCACATGCCATGTTGCTAACCTCGTTGGTAATCCTGATTGCGCCAAGTGCAACATTGCCTCTTTCCTTTGTGACATAGGTAAACTTGATGTAGCGTGTCTCGGAATTAAGTACTACATTGTTCGTCTCGAACTGTCCGTTGATTGTGTTATAGCTCTTCAATGCTGTATATGTCTCGCCGTCAGCAGACTCCTCAATAGTAAATTCTCCTGTCTGAGGGCCATCGCTATTGCCGTTGCCCTTGATAATGTAATTGAGATACTTGGCTTCAGAAGCAATGTTTACAATCAGATTGTCTCCATTGCTGTCAAATTTCAGTTTGGGTGATGCAGCATAATCAGTACCAAGACCTGTTGCTGTCATTCCCTTACCTGGAGTAGCATCAGCCTTACCGCCGTCAAACTCGAAAGGAATTTCAGCAGGAACAAATTTCTCATTGACATTCAATTTGTAAGAGAAGATCTTTGCCTGGTAGGCCTCTGTCTCATCCGTTGAAATAGTAATTGTTGTGGAACCTACCTTCAAGGCTGTAACAGTAAACTCACAGTCCTCTTCATTCCATCCTATTGTGGCAACCGACTCGTCAGATGATGTATAGTGGAATTCCTGTGCGTCGCCAGTGTAAACAATGCCATATACGTCGTTGTCACCAACTTCCAAAGCATTTTTCACCTCGGCAGTCAGTTCCGGTTCCGGCTTTGTGGGAGCTGTGTAGGCAACCAACCAGTTGTTTTGGTCCATCTCATAGGTTGTGTTGTATTTCTTGATAAGACCAAAGACAACAACCTCGGCGCCAGTCTTCACTCCATTGATGTCATCAAACTTTTCACCATTGTTGTTTAAGCCAGCATATATTTCAAAAGCATTGTTATCCAACCAGTAAATAATTGAACCATATGTAGAATTATACGAATCGACTTTACTTACCTGTCCCTTTACATAAACTTTCACAGTCTTGAGTTGCACACTGTTAGCGTTAATAAGTGCAATTGCCTGGGCGGTTGTATATGCTGTTTCCAGCGTGTTGGCAATTGATTCCTCGTAAGTATAAGTTGCACTGGCAATGTTACTGTTTTCTTTGCCTGAAATTACGGCCAAAGCCTTGATTGTCGTTGTCTCGCTGATTTCGACCTGTTTGCTTTCGCCTGTAAAGCTTGCGCTCTCGGTTGTAGGATCTGTACCATCAAGTGTGTAATAAACTGTTGCACCAGCTTCGTTGTTGGTGATTGTAACAGCGTAAGGCTTGGTAGTGAAGACACCGCCTTCTGTGAGACTTGGCTTTACTGCAGTACCCTCGGCAGCAGCCTTAGTAAGTTTCAAACCTGAGATTACGGTTGTACCATTGGCGGTTGTTTTTTCATTTTCGATAACAAGGTGGTAAACGGCGTTCTTTGTGCCGGTAAGGGGAACGGAGACTGTACCTTTGGCCAGGGTAACATCTTTTTCCTCTACGACTGTTGTGCCATTCCGTACTTCAAGCTTACAACTTGTTACAGCTGATGTCTGGTCAACAATAATGGCATACTCGGTAACCGCCTCGTCAATTGTGGGGGAGGTTATTTCGGATGTTGTAACATCTGTCTTCCAACCACATTTGATAAGACTCCATCCGTTTTTGTTGTTGTTGAAATTAACAAACGACCATGTGTCGCCGTTTACATCCTTACCTGTCCATGCGCATTTATATGCACTTACGGACGTCTGATCCGTCATTGGAAATGTAATGTTCAATTCTGTCTGTGCAAAAGAGAATGTGCTCAGCAACGTAATGAACAAAAAGAGTAAAGTTTGCTTCATAAACGTAAAATTTAAGTTAGTAGTATTTTGGTTATAGTTTATTTGCAATATTGGCACAAATTTAGTACAATGTTATTAAATAACAAAGTGTTTTATAAAAAACTTTAAGAAAAAATCAATTATAAAAATATTAACCGCGTCTGCGAAATTCAGCGACAGTGATAGCTGTTGCAACGGCAACATTCAAACTTTCGGTTGTAATTCTTCCTGCAGGATAGTTAGGAATTAGAAGACGATTAGATATCAGATTGGATATGCTTGCGGAAATGCCGTTTCCTTCGTTTCCCATGACAACGATTCCGTTGGTGCTCAACTGAGTATCATATATATTGTTGCCTTCCAAAAAAGGTCCGTATACAGGAATTCCCAGATTTCTTGCAGTAGACAAATAGTTCTCTAAATCACAATAATGAATTTTTATACGTGCAATAGCGCCCATTGTTGCCTGAATGGATTTTGGGTTGAAGATGTCCACAGTTTCGTGACTGCATATAATATCCTCGATCCCAAACCAGTCAGCAATACGGCAGATGGTCCCCATGTTACCGGGGTCTTGAATGCCGTCCAATGCTAAAACAATATTAGTTCTTCCTAAATCTGATGGCAAAGTGTATTCCGGCAGCGGGAACAGTGCAAGGACTTGATTGGGGGTTCGCTGAAGGGATATACTGCGTAACTCGTTATTGCTTATTATGTTAATCGAGCTTTGTTTATTTAATTCTTTATTAGATTCTGTTTGCCAGTCAGGTGTAGCAAAAATGGCTTTTGGCGAAAATTTGGCAGTAAGAAGTTCACCTACCAATTTAGGGCCTTCTGCAACGAAAAGTCTCTCGCGACGGCGATATTTGCCTACTTCAAGACTGTGGACTAATTTTGCTTGTTTCTTTGATATCATGACTGATGCAAAGTTATAACAAAATTGTAAAATTGTATGTCATTTTTAAATAATTTTGTTTTCTGGTGTTGGCAAAAATACAATGAAATATCCTTTTTCATATGATATGTTTGGGTGTTTGGAAAATTATGCGTATTTTTGCGCCTGTAAAATTTATATTGAAATCGTTATACGAGATATATACGAGTTTAATACAAGTTAAGGGTTAAAACGAATTGTTGCTTATGGAAAAAAATCTGGTCAAAAAAGTTTCATCACGTAAAGATTTGGATGAGTTCATTCATTTCCCGCTGGAACTTTACAAGGATTGTCCACAATATGTTCCTGATATGGAGTATGATGTCAGGAATAGTTTTAACACCGAAAAGAATCATGGATTGTCGTTTACAGAAGTCCAGGCTTTCATAGCCCAACGTAACGGAATTACCGTCGGCCGTATAGTGGGCATAATTAATAGTCGTGCAAACCGGAAATGGAATACCAAGATTGTGCGTTTTGGATATTTTGATGTAATTGATGATCTCGAAGTGAGCCGTGCATTGTTCGATACTGTAATGCAATGGGGGCATGAACGCCAGATGACCGAAATACAAGGTCCGCTGGGAATTACAGATTTTGACAAGGAGGGTATGCTACTTGAAGACTTTGACCGCGATAGCTCGATGATTGAAATCTACAATTACGACTACTATCCTAAACATATGGAGCAGCTTGGCTTTAAAAAAGCTGCCGATTGGGTTCAGATTCGTGTGGCTGTTCCTGCTGAAGTTCCAAAGCGATATGCCCGTGTAGCTAATATGAGCAAAGAAATGTTTGGGCTTCGAGTACGCAAGGTTTCATACAAGGAAATAAAAAAAGAATATGGACGAAAGATTTTCCATTTGATGAATGAGGCTTATGCTCCACTTTTTGGGTATTGTGCTTTTAGCGATAAGCAGATTGATTATTTTGTGAATATGTATTTGCCAATTGCCGATGTCGATATGATTCCAATTGTAGAAAATGACAAAGGCGAGCTTGTTGCTGCTGCTGTTACCATGGGAAGTCTCAGTCAGGCAATGCGCAAAAGCAAGGGACGTTTATTTCCCCTGGGATGGTGGCATATGCTAAAGGCTCTAAAGTTCAAGCACGAGGATACGGTAAATATGATGCTTATTGCAGTTCGTCCGGACATGCAGGGGTTGGGGGTTAATGCTCTTATCTTTGATGATTTGATTCCGATATATAACAGGAAGGGATATCGTTGGGCAGAGACAGGTCCTCAACTTGAAGACAATGTCAAGGAATTAAGCCAGTGGAAACCGCTTAATCCGGAAACAATAAAGCGACGTCGCTGCTTTACAAAAATGATATAGAAATATAATATTTAATCGAAATAAATTAAATTGACAAATATGGAACAAAGAGTTGTAATTACCGGTATGGGCATATGGTCCTGTCTGGGTCAGACGTTGGATGATGTTCGTCAAGCATTGTATGACGGCAAGAGTGGTATAATTTTCTCGCAGGAACGTAAGGATATGGGATATCGTAGTGCTCTGTGCACATATGTCCCAATGCCTGATTTAAAAAAGAAAATCAGCCGTACTCAGCGTCAATTTATGCCAGAGGAAGCAATGTATGCCTATGCTGCAACTGAACAGGCTTTACAGAATGCCGGTTTGGATCAGGATTACATTGACAATCACGAGGTTGGCATTATTTATGGCAACGACAGCGTTGCAGAGGCTACGATGAATGCATTGGATCGTTTCCGTGAGTTCAAGGATACTAGTGCATGTGGCAGTGGTGCCATTTTTCAAAGCATGAACAGTACGATTACGATGAATCTTGCATGTCTGTTCAGATTACGAGGTATAAACCTGACCAGTGCAGCAGCATGTGCAAGCTCTTCATTGGCCATTGGAAATGCTTATCTTTTGATTAAGAATGGTCTGAGTGATTGCATCATAACTGGTGGTGCACAGGAAAACAATGCCTATGTCGTTGCAAGTTTTGATGGTATTCAGGCATTCAGCACACGTGAGGATGAGCCTTCAAAGGCATGTCGTCCTTTTGACAAGAACCGTGACGGTTTGGTTCCTGGAGGCGGAGCCGCTACAGTTATTTTAGAGAGTTACGAACACGCTGTAAAGCGCGGTGCACCTATATTGGCTGAGATAGTTGGTTGGGGCTTCAGTGGTAACGGAGATCACATCAGTACTCCAAACGTTGCCGGTCCTGCACGTTCTCTGGAATTGGCATTGAAGAACGGTGGTGTTAATCCGACTGAGGTTGGCTACGTTAATGCTCATGCAACATCAACACATGCCGGTGATGGTCGTGAAGCAATGGCAATTAAGCAGATATTCGGGGATTACGCAGTACCTGTGACATCGACAAAAAGCCAAACTGGACACGAAATGTGGGCTGCAGGTGCTGCTGAATGTGTATATTCAATGCTAATGATGAAGGGAGGCTTTATTGCGGGTAACCTGAACTTCGAGGAACCGGACGAGGAAACGGCTTGTGTTAATGTCATCCCTGAGACAACAGAAAAGCATTTTGATATGTTCTTGAGCAATAGTTTTGGATTTGGCGGAACAAATAGTACGCTCATTGTCAAGAATATTGAATAAAAATACAATCGCAATTATAATTTTTAAACTTAATTTAAATTCTTATTGCTATGACAAGAGAAGAAATTATCAAAAAAGTAGCTGAGACACTCAGCGAGGAGTTTGAGGTAGAACAGGATGTTATTACTCCTGACGCCGTAATCTATGACACACTGGATTTAGACAGCTTGAGCCTGGTTGATTTGGTTGCTGTTGTTCAGTATACTTTCAAGGTTAAGATTCCAGTATCTGATCTGCCAAGTGTAAAGACATTCAACGATTTGTATGACTATATCGAAAGCCATCAGTAAGATTGAAGACCTTATACCACAGCGCTCGCCCATCATGATGGTGGACGAGGTGCTGGCGGTAGAGGGTGATGACTGCACATGTCAATTGACAATACGTCAAGATAACTTTTTTATGGAACCAGATGGCATGATTGCAGAACCCGGGGTGATAGAACATATTGCCCAAAGTGCATCTGCCTTTGCCGGTGTACGTGCAGTTGCAGCTGGAGCAACCGAGCCACCTGTCGGTTATATCGGAGAGGTCAAGAATTTCCGTATAACACGACGTCCTAAATTAGGCGATGTGTTAATAACGAAAATAACAATGGGTCCGGAGGTCCAGGGCGTAACAATTATCAGTGGTGTTACGTGTATTATGGACGAAACTGTTGCCGAGACTCAAATGAAAATCTTTGTACGCGAGGATTGATATGCTATTAGAAAATAAATTCTTCCGTGTACTTGATGTTAAACGGGACGATAATCTGCAAGCTATATACCGTGTTCAAATCGTACCGGATTGCAATGTATACAACGGACACTTCCCTGGTGATCCAGTCTGCCCTGGAGTGTGCAACATGGAAACAATTAAGGAGTGTGCTTCATTGATGCTTGGACGACAACTCAGATATGAGAGTATCAAACAATGCCGCCTTACAGCCTTGGCAACACCTGTTGTTTGCCCCGAGGTGAATGTTACAGTTTCTCTGACAGAAACAGGAGATGCTTTTCAAATTCTAGGGCAGATTGCTGACGAAAAGCAGACGTATATGATATTGAAAGGTATCGTAAGATATAATCTAAGTGAGTAAGGCTGTAATCATAGGAAGTGGATTAGGAGGGCTGGAAGTTGCTCTTATGCTTGCCAAACGCGGCTATCAGGTGACAGTGCTTGAAAAACAAAAACAGTTTGGCGGATGCATGCAGAGTTATCGACGGGGAAACATAAACTTAGATACCGGTCTTCATTATCTAGGCGGATTGGAGAAAGGTGGTATCTTATATAGTCGTTTCCTGAACCTTGGCCTTACGACACTACCTTGGAAACGTATGGATTTAGATGCCTTTGAAGAAATACATACTCCTAAAGGCTTATATAATTGGCCACAGGGCATTGATCGTTTCATCAATGCTATGCTGCAATATTTTCCTCATCAGAGAGAAGGGCTCGAGAAATACTGCCAACTGCTGAAGTGTACTGATGAAGAATGGATGCAAAAAACCAATGCATGGGATTACCTTAATAGCATTATTACCGATTCGGAGTTGATTGAAGTACTTTCTGCGCCAGCTATGTGCAAAATGGAATTGCGTCGCCAGTCACTTCCGCTTTTCACGTTTGTACATGGGACTGCTGCCTTTATCGAAAGCAGTTGGCGTCTTGACGGTGCAGGAAATATACTTGTTGAGTGTCTCATGCGTCAGATAAAGCAGCTTGGAGGCCAATTGTATGCAAACAAGGAGGTTTATAAGTTATTTGAGGCTGACGGAAAAATAATTTCTGCGATATGTAAGGACGGAACCGAATTTGACGCAGACATTTTTATCAGTGACGCACATCCTGCCACAACATTACACCTTATCGAGGATAGTAAGGTTATTAAGAAAATTTTCCGACGCCGTATGGTAACACAGGAAAATACAGCCGGGATGTTCACACTACACTTACAGGTTAAGCCAAATGCCATCAAGTATTTTAACCGCAATATCCTAGTCACAGGCACGAATAGTGTTTGGGACAATGCAATTGATGAAAACCATGTTGTTAAAGGTATTATGATTAGCTGTCCTTTGGCAGATGTTATCAATGGCTATGCTACATGTATTGATATATTAACCCCAATGTCCTGGGATGCAGTAAAGAAATGGGAAGACAGCCGCGTATTTCACCGTCCTGACGGATATAAGGAAATGAAGGATTCTGTTGCAAGACAATGTATAGGTATGGCCGCATCTGTTTTTCCTGAACTCGAGGAATCGATAGAATGCATGTACAGTAGTACACCGCTTACTTACAGGGATTACAATGCAATCCCACGAGGCAGCGCATTCGGTTATCGTAAGGATTATCAGAATCCTTTGATGACAATTGTGAGTGCGCGCACGCCCGTACGTAATCTTTTACTTACAGGACAAAGTCTGATGCTGCACGGATTACATGGCGTCACCATGACAGCGGAATATACACTCAAAAGCATGGGTGAAAATTAACAAGAAAGGAATAGATAAATATTATGAATAAGAGATTTCTTCTGTTTTTGATATCTGTTTTAATACTGGTTCCATCATATGCACAGTATCTGACAGGTAAAGTGGTAGCCGACGATGACGGTCTTCCGTTAGTCGGTGCCACCGTATGGTTTCAGGAAAATCCCGCAGTCAAGGTACGTGTTGGTGAGAATGGACAGTATCGTATACGATTCCGTCAGGGGACTTTGGTATTCCATTGTTTTGGCTTCAACGACCAAAAGGTCACTGTTAAGGTTAATAGATCTGTTAACGTACGGCTTAAGAGTGAAAGCATGGCAATGGCAGAAGTTGTTGTTGAGGCAAAGAAGAAAAAATACACACGTAAAGGTAATCCTGCAGTTGAAATGATGCAGAAGGTGATTGCCGCACGCAAGGGTGTCGATATGCGCCAGAATGATTTTGTTTCGTACGACAAGTATTCCCGTACCATGTTGGCCCTTAATGACTATAATGATACTGTCGAGGTCGATGAGAGTATTAAGAAAAAGAAATTTCTAAAGGACTACGCAGAATACTGTCCAGAGATAGATAAGACGATAGTTCCTATTTCCATTGAAGAACGTCGCAGTACTGAATTGTATCGCAAAAGTGACGACAAAAGTAAAAGTATTATACATGGCCATCATTCTGAGAGTCTTCTGGATGTTCTGACTGCAGGTGAATTTCTCGAGACCAAGTTCAAGGACAATCTAAAAGATGTAGATATCTACAAAGACGAAGTTGTCTTGCTTGAGCACAATTTTATCAGTCCTATCGGTGGACAGGCTGCCATACGGTTCTATCACTATGCCATCGAGGACAGTGTATATCTTGATGGTCAGAAATGTTTCAAGCTAAGTTTCTCACCGGCAAATACACATGATATCGGATTCAGCGGTAATCTGTATGTTTTAGCTGACAGTTCATGGCGACTGAAACGTGCCGCCTTTGGTGTACCTGTAGTAAGCAATATCAACTTCATCAAGGGTATGAATGTTGACCAGGAGTATGTATCATTACCGACAGGAGAGCAGATATGCAGTAAAAACCGCATGATGTTGCAGTTGAAACTGACATCATATCTTAATAAGATTTTCGTTGACTATAATGTAAGGTATAGCAACTGGAGTTTTAAACCAATTCCTTCGGAAGACATCGAATTTCTTGGAGAAGAAAGGTATGACAAGGGAGCAAAGAACCGAGATGCAGCATACTGGAATTCAAATCGTCCCGATACCTTGACTCATGCACAGGCAAATGTTGCAGAGATGAAGAAGAAATTTGTTGACCGACCGGCAATAAAGGCTGCAATTTATGGACTTCGCATTATTCTTGACAACTATCTGGAAACAAGCACAAACCCGAATAAGCCCAGCAAAATTATCATAGGTCCATTCTTCTCTATGTTTGGTACCAGTTGGGTAGAAGGCTTCCGTATACGTCTCGGTGCCGAAACCACAGGTGCATTCAACAAGCATTGGTTTCTGAAAGGTTGGGTCAAGTATGGATTCAAAGACCAAAAGGTCAAAGGACATGCCGAGGTTACATACTCGTTTAACGAAAAAGAGAAACAAGTTCTGGCATATCCTATACGCACACTCTCCCTATCATACACAAATGACATACAAAGTCCTGCAGACAAGTACTTGCAGTTCGACAAGGACAATGCCTTTATGTCATTCACTTGGCATAAGACACATTTCCAGAGTTATTTTCAGCGCGTACGATTAAAGTATGATTGGGAGTTTAATAATGGTCTCAGATTGAATGCGATAGTCAATTACGAGAAAAACACTGGTGCAGGAGACCTTTATTTCAATACGCTTAAGGATTGGGATGATGCAGAGAAAATTGTTAGCGATGCACATGATAATACGGGAGCATGGGTACCGATGGATGACGTGTTCCGTTCACGAGAGATTCAGTATGTTGATGTAAATATTGGTGCTGAATATCAACCGGGAGTTAAGATCATCAATACAAAGACCAAACGTTTTCTGGCAAATCGCGAAGCTCCAATTTATGGATTCCAGCACACTTTGGGCTTCTATTCTATGATAGGCGGGTCTAAACATATGTTCAACTACACCGAATTTACCTTGAAAAAACGTTTTTGGCTTAAATCATGGGGTAGTATTGATATGTTCAACAATGCAAGTTTCCAGTGGAATCATGTTCCCTACCAGCTTCTTTGCATTCCACGTGCCAACCTCTCGTATGTTAAGAGCGATAATACATTCTGTTTGATTCGTAACCTCGAATTTCTTAATGACCGCACCTTTACTACAATGTGGAGATGGGATTTGAATGGCAAGATTTTCAATCGTATTCCAGGTCTGAAGAAATTAAAGTGGCGCGAAGCTATTGGTATCAATATGATGTGGGGTTATTTGACGGACAGGAACAACCCGCTTTGTTTTGATCCCACCAGTACAAAATATTTCAAGTTCTATAATGAACCAGGAAATCCAGAAAGTGGAATTAATTATGATGCGATGCGTTCTTCACCTTCTTATGACTACCTTTATCGACTTCCTGGAGAATGGCGAACAATAACCGACAAAGACGATCCGTCAGGCTATGCTGTCGGTCAGCGTCACTATGCAACTACAACGCAGATAATGAACAGTTGGAAGCCTTACGTTGAAGTCTGCTTTGGCATACACAACATCTTCAAGTTCTTCAGTGTAGACTATTATCATCGTCTTACATACATCAACGATGGAAGTAATGGTGCACCTAAGACTCAGAAGTGGGGCTTGCGATTTGCATTCCAGGCCAGTTTCTAATAAATAAGATTATTCACAAATTACAGAATTTAAAAAATAGATATGGCAAAATATGCTCTTGTAACAGGTGGCAGCCGTGGTATTGGACGTGCTGTATGTGTTAAGCTCGCAGAGATGGGCTATAATGTATTAATCAACTATGCCGGCAATACCGCAGCAGCCGAGGAAACTTTGCAATTAGTGCGAGAAGCAGGAACAGACGGAGAATTGATGAGATTTGATGTTTCCGATGCTAAAGCTGTACGCACCGCCATCGAAACATGGCAGGCAGTACACGAAGATAAAGACGAATATATCGAAATACTTGTAAACAACGCCGGCATTCGCAAGGACAACATCATGGGGCTTATGCCTGCCGAGGATTGGTCAAGTGTTCTGAATGTTACCCTTGGAGGTTTCTACAATGTAACACAGCCGCTTCTTATGCCAATGCAGTTCCATAAATTCGGACGTATCATTAATATGGCCAGTGTCAGTGGCATCATGGGTATGCAGGGACAAACCAACTATAGCGCTGCCAAGGGAGGCCTGATTGCTGCGACTAAGGCACTTGCCAAAGAGGTTGCAAAAAAGAATGTAACCTGCAATGCAATTGCACCAGGCTTTATTAAGACAGATATGGTCGAAGGACTTGATGAGGCAGCACTTAAGAAAACAATACCCGCAAATCGATTCGGTCTACCTGAGGAGGTGGCTGAATGTGTGGCTTTTCTCTGCAGTCCGCAGGCAGGCTATATTACAGGTAATGTAATTTCAATCAATGGTGGCTTATATACTTAATAGCACCAATGACTTTAACTGATATTTGTGAGATTTCAGTCAAGTTCAGCGAAATTGACTCGATGCGTATTGTCTGGCACGGGAACTATGTTATATATTTCGAGGACGGACGTGAAAGCTTTGGCCGTCATTTTCCCGGTATAGGATATGAAGTAATGCAGGATACTGGAATATATGCACCTATATACGATGTGCATACACGTCACTATGCAAGTCTGCAAATGGGTGATATTGCTGTTGTATATACAACATATGTACCTAAACGCGGTGCCCGTCTTGACTTTAAGTACAAGATTTATCGTAAAAGGGACAACGTATTGTGCTGTGAGGGTGAAACGACACAGCTCTTTATCGAACCGAATGGTGACCTAATGTTAGAACTGCCGGAATTTGTACAGGAATGGAAGAAAAAGAACGGTTTATGAAGATTTTAAATAGTAAATTTGTAAAATATATCCTGTTATTCCTTTTTATTAATAATACTCATATTGCATTTTCACAAAAAACAGATGAAGATGTGATGAGCAAGAAAAAGGGGATATACACTATCAACACTACTACATTGTGCCAGACAGTAGGCTATCGCAGTACGACACCATTGTTAATAACAGTAAGGAAGGACAAAATAGTCAGTGTTGTAGCCCTTCGCAATATGGAATCACCACAATATTTCGCACGTGTTCGTAAAATAATGCTATCAGCCTATTCCGGCGTCAAGTTCAAGGATTATGCCAAAGTTGACGGTGTTACGGGAGCTACAATGACGAGTAATGCCGTCAAGGCACATATGGCTAAAGCATTTGAATATTACAGGCAGAACAAATAATCCTGCCTGATTATTTCAAAAGCTTGTTTATCATTTTCTGAAGTTCAGGGCCAAAACGTTTGTCTGGGTACAGTATCCAATAATTGTCTCCACGGGCAGTATCTACGGCAAAACGCGAAATATTATCAGCATTGTCAATAATATATTCAACATCAGACTTGCTTATAGTGAATCGGGGATAACAGAAATAATCTGTCTGTGAATCACCTGCAAGAGTTGTGGTATGATTACCATTATTACTCTTTGCTGTAATATGAGCTTCATACGAATCAGGAGTACCATCCTGCACAATTTCCGTAAACATATTGTTACATGTGACCATGATTGCACCTCTGCTATCCAATATCTGCATCTGGCGTCCAGCAGGATATTCTTCAACTGCGCTATTTACACGAACCGGAACTGATATGGCAAACAAGGTATCGTTAACTTGTTCGAGCCACGTCCATTGGCGAATACGCTGAAGCTGGCTGATACCATACACTAATTTGTTTGTTTCCAGATTTGTACGACTGAAACGATCAGTGAGATCAACATCCGCAGCCTTTTCCATCTGAATATTAAAACTGCGTTTAGAACCAATTCTCTGAGTAACACGACGCATACCATCAGCTGTTATACGAAGAAAAGTTTTACCACCCCTGATTTTCAGATTGAAAAATCCCTGAGGGTCTGTCTGTGTAGAATTCAATGAACGATTGTTGATATCAACTTCAGTTACCCATACATTCTCTAAAGGACCGACTGGCCCTGATACCTTTCCGCTAATAACAAAAGTCTGTGCAACGGCATTTATACTTACAAGCAATGATGTTAAAAATATCAAGCAGTATTTCATAGGAGTATTCAATTTTTTTGCAAAAATATCATTTCTGCCATAAACGTACAAAGATTTATTGTTAAAAATAATTGATATTACTGTAAATTGTCGTCGGATATTTTGCAGTCTCATCAAATGTCCATAACTTTGAGCCAATAAAATAAGAACATATAAAATATGAATTTAACAAGAAGAATTTATGTTTTAGGGCTTATACTAATGCTTTTCAGCATTGGAGCGATAGCCAAAAGTGGTATAATTCCAACATACCGGAGTTTTGCTTGCTGGATGTCTGACAATGATACGATTTACCATGAGAATCGCAGCATGCTATTTGAGAGTGCTTCGGGTGACGGGACTGTAATAGTACGTGTGCGTCATCAGGACTGGAATAATCTGGAAACAAATGACCGGAAAGAGAATACTATGGCATCATGGCATGATTGTATCAGTAAGTTTACAGGTATTCGCGGCATTGTACAGCATGACAAGAGTTTTGTTGAAAGTCTTTCTGTTATGCCAAAGTGGTGTAAGATGAAACAAAATGCCCAGGATATTCTGATGATGTCCAACAGCGATAATGGATACGAAATGCCGTACAACAGCGAATTCATGATACAAAACACCACTGACCGTGAATTGATGGTTACAGATATCAACCGAGGTTTGTTCTGGTTTATCCCGGCTCATTGTTTTCTTCTGATTGATATGGGTAATCTGCCTCAGGTTGCATTTTTCCGTATCAGCAGCAGTGATATCAACAAATACAACGATGTCAAATACCTTACACTTGGAACTGGCGCGTTCAGTATGAAGTACACAATAGCCTACGAAAATGATGATTATTGGATTTTTATCTTGAACGAGGAATACACTGTAAGCGGAATCGGACACGATTTTACAGGGCTGCTCGGTCTTAAAGACAAAGGTTTGCGCACACATTATATAAAATGTGATAAAGATACTTTCGAGCAGACTGAAATGAAGGAAAAAGATGTATTCGCCCTCCTAAAGAAAAAATGAAAATGAAGCAACTGTTATTATTTGCGATAGCTGCCCTGTGTATTACCAGTTGTCAGGCAAAGTCTGGAGATAGCCTTCCACGCAAGAAGAAAACTGCCAAGGTAGAACAATCCTCCGCTATGTCCGGGGATTTCAAGGACGCCGTTCTTATTACTATAGAAGGTGATACCCTTAGTATCAGTAACTATTTCCATAACGGTGCGAGGTATATCCTGTTGGATTTCTGGGCAAGCTGGTGTGGCCCGTGTTGTGCCGAAATGCCGAATGTCAAGAAAGTTTATGAAACTTATAAGGATAAAGGATTGCAGGTTGTAGGTATCAGTGTTGACCAGAATCCAGAAGCATGGAAGTCTGCAGTAAAGCGTCTTGACATGACTTGGCCACAGACAAACCACAACAATGGTACAGACAAGACAGCCGCTGCAATATACAGCGTACAATATATTCCATACACTGTTCTCTTTGATGCACAAGGCAATATCATTGCAACCGAATTGCGAGGTGAAGCACTGGAGGAGAAGATAGAAGAACTTTTAAAATAGTTCAATGAATAATCCGGCAAAGTATAATAAAAACGGAGAAAGCGAAAAACTTCCTCCGTTTTTTATTTAACGACGTGGTTTCAATCTATGTATAATGTACGTGCGCATTATGTCAATTGCCTTCTGGTTGGATCCTCCCTGTGGAATTATAAGGTCGGCATAACGTTTGGTAGGCTCGATAAACTCTTCATGCATAGGTTTCAGAACCTCCAGATAGCGGTCAATTACCATCTGCGCGGTACGTCCACGCTCCACCGTATCACGCTGTATATTGCGAATCAGTCGTACATCCGTATCAGCATCCACATAGAGTTTCAAATCCATCAAATCCCGCATCTCTTTCTTGTATAGAGCCATAATGCCCTCGATAATAATAACTTCACAAGGCTCAACATGTACTGTTTCCTTCGTACGGTTTGATGTAATATAGTCATAGGTAGGCTGTTCTATTGCCTTTCCGTCACGTAACTGCTGAATCTGTTCACGTAACAGATCCCAGTCGAAAGCCGAAGGATGATCATAGTTAATTTTCCTGCGATCTTCCATTGATATGAGGGAATTGTCATTGTAATACGAGTCCTGCGGGATTACTGCTACGTTCTCATCCTGCAAGGCTTCCATGATTTTGCGTACAACAGTTGTCTTGCCACTACCTGTTCCGCCAGCTATACCTATAATATACATGTAAACTTGATTTTATTCCAAATTATATGAAAGCTGTTGCGAATGTACATAATCTTTGCCAATAATACAAACATTAGTAGTGTAAAATGATAGTAATATTATGAAAAAAATGTATCTTTGCGCGAAATTGATTGTCTTTACGTAATAATAATTAGCGAAATATGTTGAGAATTGCCGTGCAGAGCAAAGGGCGACTGTTCGAAGACACAATGTCCCTGCTTAACGAGGCTGGTATCCGTGTTGCATCCAGCAAGCGAACCCTTCTGGTTCAAAGTTCCGATTTTCCAATTGAGGTACTATATCTGCGGGATGACGACATACCACAATGTGTTGCTACCGGTGTAGCAGACTTGGGTGTTGTGGGACAAAATGAATTCGATGAACGTCAGGAGCAAGCCGATATTGTACGTCCATTGGGTTTCAGTAAATGCCGTCTTTCACTTGCCATTCCAAAGGCTGTAGAATACACCGGTCTCGAATGGTTCAACGGAAAGAAAATAGCAACCTCATACCCTGTAATACTCAGAAAATTCCTTGAAGAAAAATGTATTGACGCAGAGATACACGTTATTACAGGATCTGTTGAGATAAGCCCGGGCATTGGACTTGCAGATGCTATATTTGATATTGTCAGCAGTGGCAGTACACTTGTCAGCAATAATCTGGCTGAGGTAGAGGTTGTAATGAGAAGTGAAGCCCTGTTGATCGGAAATCCTATGATGTCGGCAGAAAAACGTACAATTCTCCAGGAATTATTATTCCGCATTGAAGCCGTTAAGGCTGCCGAGGACAAGAAATATGTGCTGATGAATATTCCTACAGCCCGTATCAATGATGTGGTTGAGGTATTACCCGGCACCAAGTCACCGACCATCATGCCACTTGCAACAGAAGGATGGAGCAGCGTGCATACAGTCGTAAGCGAAAAACGTTTCTGGGAGACCATCAGCCGCCTCAAGGAACTTGGTGCTGAAGGAATTCTTGTAATGCCGATAGAGAAAATGATACCATAGTACGTATCCATATATTTTCAGGATTTAAGCATATCGTTCAAGGTGGAGATTATAATTAAGCCACGAAGGGAAGAATATCAGGTTCTGTTGCAAAGGCCTCACAAGGGAGCAGCGGATTTGAATGCTTTGGTTTCCAGTGTGCTGGAAGATGTCAAAAAACGCGGTGATGCTGCAATACGTGAGTACGAACTGAAATTTGACCATGTCCAGTTACATGACCTGCAGGTTACAGATGCAGAAATATGTCAGGCAGCATCACTTTTAAAGGATGAGCTGAAGGATGCAATTCACTCTGCCCACGAAAACATTGCCCGTTTTCACCAGGCACAGCGCATGAAAACCATTCAGGTCGAAACTGCACCTGGAGTTTTCTGTTCTCAAAAGAGTGTTCCCATCCAGAAAGTTGGCCTGTATATCCCTGGAGGAACAGCTCCTCTCTTCAGTACTGTACTAATGCTTGCAACACCTGCCCGTATAGCAGGTTGCCAGGAAATTATACTTTGTTCTCCTCCGGACAGCCATGGTCAATTGCATCCGGCAATCCTATATGCAGCAAAGGTTGCCGGCGTCAACCGCATATACAAGTGTGGAGGTGTCCAGGCAATAGGAGCAATGGCCTATGGTACCGAAAGCATACCACGAGTCAGCAAGATATTCGGTCCCGGCAACCAGTTTGTAACTTGCGCAAAACAGCACGTCTCACTGCATGATGTTGCAATTGACATGCCTGCAGGCCCAAGCGAGGTTGCAATTATTGCCGACAAATCGGCAAATCCAGTTTTTGTTGCTGCAGACATGTTGTCACAGGCAGAACACGGCAGGGATTCGCAGGCAGTACTGTTTACCGATAGTGAGATACTGGCGCACAAAGTTGTCAGCGAAGCAGAACGACAGCTTGCACAGCTCAGTCGTAAGGAACTTGCAGAAGATTCACTTTCGTACAGCAGGATATTCGTTCTGAAAGATATTAACGAGTCATTTGATATCTGTAATGAATATGCACCTGAGCATCTTATTATTGCTATGGACGACGCTATCAATTGGGCAGACAAGGTAATAAATGCAGGCAGCGTATTCCTTGGGCATTATTCATGCGAAAGTGCAGGGGACTATGCTTCCGGGACAAACCATACACTGCCGACCAGCGGATACGCCAAAGCATACAGTGGAGTAAATCTGGACAGCTTCTGCCGCAAGATTACTTTCCAGAATCTTACTGCCGATGGAATTCGCAGTATAGGTCGTACTGTTGAACTCATGGCCGAAGCCGAAGGCCTTGATGCCCATAGGAATGCAATGACCTATCGAATAAACAAAGTTACATCAAAATCATAAAGCATCAATGATGCAGTCATTAAAAGATTTAGTAAGACCCAACATCTGGGCTTTGGAGCCGTATAGTTGTGCCAGGGACGAGTTTAAGGGCAGGGATGCACATGTATTTCTCGATGCCAACGAAAGTCCGTACAACAATCCCAGGAACCGTTATCCTGATCCCTTGCAGGTTGAAGTAAAGAAACGCCTTTCAAAAATAAAGGGCATACCTGTAGAAAACATTTTCCTTGGTAACGGAAGCGACGAAGCCATTGATTTGGTATATCGCGTTTTCTGCCGTCCAGGTGTTGACAATGTCGTTGCAATGGACCCAACATACGGTATGTATCGTGTATGTGCTGACATAAATGATGTCGAGTACCGTGCTGTCCCGCTATTGCCAGGATACCAGCTTAATGCAGATGCCATCCTTGCTACATCAGACAATAATACCAAGGTAATTTGGATATGCTCACCCAACAATCCCACAGGTAACGATATGGACCGTAAGGCTATACAGCGTCTGCTTACTGAGTTTTGCGGTATTATAGTCATAGACGAGGCATACAGTGATTTTTCCGACCTCATTCCAATGCGTCAGTACTTGGGACATTTTCCAAATATGATTGTACTGAATACGTTTTCAAAAGCATGGGCATCAGCCAGCATACGTCTTGGTATGGCCTTTGCAAGCGAAGATATAATCAACCTTTTCAACAAGGTAAAGTATCCGTATAACATAAATCAGCTTACCCAGAATGCTGCGATGGAAATACTGCAGGATATGGAAAGGACTGGACGCTGGATTAACATGATTCGTACAGAACGCAATGCAATGTTGCCGAACTTGCAGGAATTGCCTATCGTAAAGCAAGTCTATCCTACATCTGCCAATTTTGTTCTTGTACGTGTAAACGATGCCAATGCCATTTATCACTATCTGGTAGACAAGGGAATAATTGTACGCAATCGCAACCGCGTGACACTGTGTGATAATTGTCTGCGTATAACCATAGGCACCAAGGAGGAGAACAGCGAACTGCTGGGAGCATTACGCAGTTTTCACTAATTTATAATGCATAATTCATGATTGTGAAAAAGATTCTGTTTATAGATCGCGACGGGACTATATTAAGGGAACCCGAAGACGAACAGATTGATTCGTTCAGTAAGTTCAGCTTTGTACCAGGTGCAATCAGTGCATTGTCTTTCCTGGCAGCCCACACAGATTATCAGTTTGTCCTGGTCAGCAATCAGGACGGATTAGGTACGGATTCATATCCCGAATCAGATTTCTGGCCAACCCACAACCTAATGCTGGACATACTTAAAGGTGAAGGCATTGAGTTTGCCGCCCAGCATATTGACCGTTCATTTCCCAGTGACAATCTGCCTACCCGCAAGCCTGGTATTGCTATGCTGACACAGTACATCAACGATGCCGAGGTGGATATGTCCGAATGCTATGTGATAGGTGATCGCGAGAACGACCGTTTGCTTGCACAAAACCTCGGATGCCAATATCTGTTCCCCGATTGGGAAAAGGTACGCGAAATAGTGTTTGCAGGTAGCAGGGTAGCAGAAATCCGTCGTACAACCAAGGAAACCGACATATATATCCGTGTAGGACTTGACGGTAATGGAAATAGTAATATTTCAACCGGCCTTGGTTTTTTCGATCACGTGCTCGAACAGATTGCCAAACATGGCAACATAGACCTCACTGTCACATGCAATGGAGACTTGCATGTGGACGAGCATCACACAATCGAGGATACTGCACTTGCACTTGGTGAATGCCTTCTCAAGGCACTGGGTGACAAGCGCGGAATAGAAAGGTACGGATATGCACTTCCCATGGATGACTGTCTCTGTCAGGTTGCCTTGGACTTCAGCGGCCGCCCATGGCTTATATGGGATGCTGAATTCAAACGCGAGAAGATTGGCGAAATGCCGACCGAAATGTTCATGCACTTCTTCAAAAGCCTTTCGGATGCAGCACAGATGAATCTGAATATCAAGGCCGAGGGAACCAACGAACATCACAAGATAGAAGGAATATTCAAGGCACTTGCACGAGCATTGAAGATGGCTGTCAGGCGCGATGTCGAACATTATAACTTACCATCAAGCAAAGGGGTACTTTAGTGGAGCCTAATTTCTCTTCCAAGTTACTTGAACGTGCAGTTGAGGAGGTCAGTAACCTTCCGGGCATAGGTCGCAAGACAGCCTTGCGTCTTGTACTGCATCTGCTCCGTCAGGACGCCACACAGACAAATGCTCTTTGCGAAGCACTTACTACCTTGCGGCACGAGGTACGCTATTGTAACGTATGCCATAATATCTCAGATACGGATACCTGCCAGATATGCTCCAATCCCAAACGCGACAGCACCACGCTATGTATTGTTGAAAACGTGCAGGACGTAATGGCAATCGAGGCAACAAACATGTTCAACGGGCTTTATCACGTCTTGGGTGGAGTTATCAGCCCTATGGACGGCATAGGTCCCAGCAACCTGCATATACAAAGCCTTACGGAACGGGTTTCCAGGGACCATGTCCGGGAGGTTATCCTTGCACTAAGCCCTACAATGGAGGGTGATACCACAGCATATTTCATATACCGCAGGCTTATAGCTCTTAATATTCCGGACCTGAAAATCACGGTAATTGCACGCGGAGTGGCACAGAACAACGAATTACAATATACCGACGAAGCTACTTTGGGACGTGCTTTGGCCGGAAGAACACCATTTACTGGAAACTGAATTATGAAATCAAAACTAAGATATTACGGCAATCTGTTGATTGTAGGTCTTGTGTCAATCATACTTGATGCATACACCGGTTTGTACGGCACATTACTCAGTGATGATTTGTACAACGCAACTTTCATATATATACTGCAACTTATAATTGCAGCTTTTGCCATGTTCGCAATGTGGAGCAATTTCAATATATGGAAGCATAAGCCGTTATATTCAAGACTATCATTGACATTTGCAGCAATACTTGTTGTTGCGCAGTACTTCCTGCGTTTTGACTCAAATCTTTTGTGGCTTCTGCCCATGTTGGCCGTAGTATATATCTTCAGATATGACACACTTACACGCAGTTGAGCCCGAAGACCTTGATTTGATGTATATCATCGAGAACGACATGCAGTTGTGGCAGCATGCCTCAACGACCGTGCCGTTTTCGCGCTATACTCTGCAGCGATATATTAAGGAAAGCACAACTGACCTGTTTCGCGATCAGCAAGTCAGGTTTGCCATACATGACGACAATGACACGACTTGCGGATTTCTGGATATAATCAATTTCTCACCAATGCATTCACGTGCCGAGACAGGCATTGTACTTATGAAAGATGCACAGGGTAGGGGATTGGCAACTATTGCACTTAGGGAAGCTTGGGAATATGCCCGGCAGATGCACATCCGCATGCTGTATTCCATTGTAGCGGAGGATAATATCCAAGCCAGGAAACTCTTCCTCCGTGCCGGATATCGCGAATCAGCAATAATACCTTCATGGCTGCAGAATGGCGACAACACACAGAATGCCATTCTGTTTCAGATTTCCTGATTTCGGTATTCCGGCCTAATTAGCCGAAATACTGTCCTCTTTTTCCTCAGCCTCTTTGTGCTCGGCATCCCACAGACGCTTGATTTCTGCTTCGACCTCCACTGTCTGAGGCCTTCCGCTACCCCATACAATCTCGTAATATCCACAGTCTATCTGACGACGTGCACCATCGTAGATATATGCCAATACATACATATATCCGCCTTCCCTGTTCATGATAGCCTCGCTGAAATCATCTACAGGCTTGTGGGTATACGGACGCAGGACGGCATATGCAGGTTCACCCTGTATAGCCTTATCGTTAATCTTCACGAAGAAGAAGTCGTTGTCTTTCTGCGTATATGCGTTCAGAATAGTAATCGTACTGTCATTACTGTTAACCCTGAACTTCAGGTCATATCCCTCTGTTCCGTACCAGTCCTTCACTACATAACTGCTGTCGTCCATCATAGTCAGCTCTACCTGCTGATGTTCAGGAATATTGCATAATTGGGCATCTGTATTTACGTTCCATAGTGGCTGAACCTGGAACAGGCTTACAATAGCCATGATTGCGAAATAAGTCCAGTGGGTGATTATTCCGGCACATATGCCGCCCAAGAACGTCGACAGGAAAGCCTTCGGAACCAATGGACGATATCCAAGCGAATCCAAAGTTGCAGCATCCGTACTCAGGTATCCGCTCCAGCACATACCCATTGCAGTACATACGGCAATTGCATTACCGTCAATAATGCCCTTCGATGCAAACTCCGGAATCAGTCCCAATGCTGCACCTACGGCACCCAGAGCCGTAATCGGGAATGCCACCAGCTCAGGAGCCGTAAACCCGAACAGCCATTCAAACACGACACTTATCTTGCCAGCCAGCCAGGGAAGCAACTGAGTTCCCTGAAAAGCACCGCCGGTATATACAATAATCTCCTTGCCGTTCTCGTCCAGACCCTCCGCAGTACCGCCAAACGTCATCATCATAACCAGCGTACTGATTATCAAAACGCCCGGAATGATAGCCATACCGATGCTTACACCATCCTTGCCACCATCCAGGCATGCATTCAGCACACGGACAAAAAGCGAATCCTTCTGCCTTGCATCTTCATCAGGCAAAGTCAGCGCACCTTCTGTGTCCGCCTTGCTCTCTGTCGTTACTGCATCCTCATCGTGATAGTTTGGATACATTTTCAGCGTAAAATGCTGCATCAGTCGTGTCGCTATCACACAACCACAGATTGCGCCGAAGAAACCTATAAACGGAGCACCGAAATATCCCTGACCCACCATAAAGACAAGCACCAGAAGCCCCATACCGAATGCCGTACCGAAGTTTACAAGGCTTACATGTTGGTATTTCTTGAAATAACGTGCAAATCCCTTGTCCTGACTCAATGCGATAATAGCCGGATTATCACTCAGAAAAGTCAGTACGGCAGCCAGCGAAGCTACACCAGGCATGTTGAACAACGGTTTCATTACCGGACGCAACAGCCTCTGCAACAGGTCGACAACACCGAATTCCACAAATATCTTTCCCAAGGCACCTGTAATCACACACATGCCCATCAGGTAGAACACCGTGTTCAGCAACAAGTCATGAGCAGTATGCATAATAGTGTTCAGCATATTGGCAAAGCCCATTACACTACCCATATAGCCAAACAGGGCAACAATTATCAACAGGCACGGAATGCCATTCGGGATACGCTTCAACATTTCAGTTACAGTTTATATTGACTTATTGTGGATAATACGCTTGTCAGCAACTTTCTTCATAACATGCTTTATACCATGCAGTATGTCAAGGTTGACCTTGGCACCGATATACAGTCTTAAACAGTCATTATGCAATCCTGCATATGGATGCGCACTTGATTCCTGCGGTGCCATACGTCCCCAAACATATCCGCCAGCAGCATGAAAACGCAATGCATCGGGATATTTCCGTATCGGCGAATACTCAACACCCATGCTTGCCGTATGCAGGCGCGTACCACTTTCAACATATACATCGGCGTCTGTATCCGTATCATTCGTGTCAAACGTGTATTTGCCGAACAGCCTTACGGCACTATGCGGTTTTATGCTCGCCTCTGCTGCAACAGTACAGTCCTTGAACCAGAAAGACTGTCCCGAACTTGCACGGTTTATGTAATCAAGTTCCAGGTATGAATTCTTCGAAAACACAAACTTGTTTCCGAAGCACAGATAGTTTATCCATCGTCCTCCCGTTGTCTGAAAGGCGTTTGCACTGAAGATCGTATGATACCAGTCGTGCTTTCCGTACCACACAAGACTCAGTCCTACAGTACTGTTGTCACCGATATATGTACGCATGGGAGAGTTGCACAACTGGAAAACCAGTCGGTCGTTGCTACCTGCATTCACGGCTACACTGAGCCCCAGCTGATAGCAGTTTATATACTGCCAGTATTCACTGTTCAGATACAAGTCAATGGGCGAACGGTCATATTCCCAACCACCGATAGCCACAACCTGCTTACCTGCGGAAAGAGCCACAACATCGTTTGGCGTATACTTGATTGACAGCCAGTCGGTCGCATCCCAAAAGCTCTGGCTCGTATTTCTGTTCAAACGCTGTTTCCAACTATATGTCAATCCTTTATATATCTTGCCTTCAAGTTTTAGATTTATATATTCACCACGAAAACCAGTACCTTCCTGATTAATACCGTCATACCGGTTCATGTTCCATCCAAACCTGGTTTCAACTTCAAGACGGCTTACCCAGGGACCGTCTTCATCAAACTTGCACTTTGGGTCATCCTGCTGCGACATGACAATAGCAGGAAAACACATCAATACAAATAAAAGTAAACTCTTTTTCATAATTTTCACATACAAAGGTATAATTTTAATTCATTAACCATTATTGTACCATATATAATTTTGGCATATAATCAAAAAAAATACTATATTTGCCTTTCGTATTGACAATGCGTAATATAATGAATATACTTGTAACAGGTGCAAACGGACAGTTAGGCAACGAAATGCGACTGGTTGCACGCACTTCCAAAAACAAATACATTTTCACAGACGTCAGCCAGGCAGAAGGTCAGGAAACCGCATATCTGGATATTACCGACCGTGATGCTGTCCGCAGGATTGTTGCAGACAACAACATAGACGCAATAGTCAATTGTGCTGCATGGACCAACGTCGATGCCTGCGAGACAGATCCATCACTTGCTGCACTGGCCGAGAAACTTAATGCCGATGCCCCGGAAAACCTTGCTGTCGTAATGAACGAGACAGGAGGCTGGCTTATACACATATCAACCGATTACGTCTTCGGCAAGGAACCGTACAACGTCCCATGCCCTCCCGACCGTACAGGAACACCCACCGGTGTCTACGGCACTACCAAACTTCATGGCGAGCAGAAAATCATTGCATCCGGCTGCAAACACATCATTATCCGCACAGCGTGGCTTTACAGCGAGTTCGGTAAGAATTTCTGCAAGACGATGCTAAGCCTTACAGCAGCATTATCCTCGCTCAAGGTCGTTTTCGACCAGTGTGGCACACCTACGTATGCACTGGATCTGGCAAATGCCATAATCAGGATTCTGGATGTCATCAGGGAACAAGGCGCAGAGGCAAAGAATCTGTCAGCCATATACCACTTCAGCAACGAAGGCGTTGCCAGCTGGTACGACTTCGCACAGATGACAGCCCGCATAGCAGGCAATGACCAGTGTGATATACAACCCTGCTTCAGCAGCGAGTACCCAAGTCCCGTACAACGTCCGGCATACAGCGTACTTGACAAAAGCAGTATCAAGGAAACCTTCGGTCTCAAGATTCCATACTGGATCGATTCGCTTCAAGAATGCATTAAAAATATACAAAACATACAAAACATATTACTATGAACCGCAGAATTGCCGTTGCAGGAACAGGCTACGTAGGCCTTAGTATCGCCACATTGCTGGCGCAGCACAACCATGTTACAGCAGTAGATGTCATCCCCGAGAAGGTAGACAAGATAAACAACCGCATATCACCTATTCAGGACGAGTATATCGAGAAGTATTTCCGTGAGAAGGAACTGGACCTCACCGCAACTTTGGACGGTGCCTCAGCATACCGTGATGCCGAATTCATTGTCATTGCAGCGCCCACCAACTACGATTCGGTACAGAATTTCTTCGACACCCACCATATCGAGGACGTCATAGACCTTGTACTCAGCGTTAATCCTCATGCCATAATGGTTATCAAGAGCACTATCCCCGTAGGATACTGCGAGCGTCTGTACCAGCATTACGGCAAGGATCTCCGCCTTCTCTTCGCACCCGAGTTCCTGCGTGAAAGCAAGGCACTCTACGACAACCTGTATCCAAGCCGAATTATCATAGGTACGCCCAAGCTTTTCGAAGTCAACAATCTTGATGAGCTCAAGGAAGCTGCACATACATTCGCACAACTCTTGCAGGAAGGAGCCCTCAAGCAGGATATCGACACGCTGTTCATGGGACTCAAGGAAGCTGAGGCTGTCAAACTGTTCGCCAACACCTACCTTGCCCTGCGCGTAAGCTATTTCAACGAGCTTGACACCTATGCCGAGGTCAAGGGCCTTGATACACAGGCAATCATCCAGGGCGTAGGACTTGACCCGCGTATCGGAACACACTACAACAATCCGTCGTTCGGCTACGGAGGCTACTGCCTGCCCAAGGACACCAAACAGCTGCTTGCCAACTATCAGGACGTTCCGCAGGATATGATGACAGCCATCGTACAGAGTAACCGCACCCGCAAGGACTACATTGCCGATGCCGTTCTCCGCAAGGCAGGATGGTATGACTACAGCACCGACAACCAATACGACGGAACACGCGAAAACGTAACAATCGGCATCTTCCGTCTGACCATGAAGTCCAATAGCGACAACTTCCGCCAGAGCGCCATTCAGGGAATAATGAAGCGCATCAAGGCCAAGGGAGCCGAGGTCATCATATACGAACCCACGCTCCAGGACGGCAGCACCTTCTTCGGCAGCAGGATAGTCAACGACCTGGCCGAATTCAAGAGTCGCAGCAAATGCATCATCGCCAACCGTTACGAATCCATTCTGGACGATGTCGCCAACAAGGTATATACACGCGACATCTTCCGCCGCGACTAAACAAGACAGACAAGCGTAATGCGTGACTACATAAAAGCCATAGCCGTACTTGCCGTACCGCTGGTCATACTCCTGATCTTTGCCATATCCCCGTATCGCATTGACATTGCCGGATGGACATTGCAGAAGATCAACCTCGACAACACGATTGGAATTGATTTCACGAACATATTCCAAAGTGACGAGGATATGATTGCCAAGGCAGATTCAATTGCGGCCAAGGAACAGGAAACCGAGGTTGATACTGCCGCACAGCGCATACTTCTTTTCGGTGACTCTATGGTCGAGGGCCTTACACCGCGCCTTGCCGACTACTGTGCGCAGAACGGCCACACACTGTACAGCATATGCTGGTACGGCTCGACAACCGTCGGTTGGGCAGGGCGTATCGATTCCCTGCGCAGCTATGTCGCATGGGCAAGCCCCGACTATATCATGGTAACCTTGGGCGGAAACGAACTCGAGACACGCGACACGCAACACCGCAAGGAATGCGTAATGCAGATTATGGAGGTCATCGGCAACCGTCCCTGCGTGTGGATTGCAACACCCAGCTGGGTCGAGAACCCTACAATCACCGGAATACAGCAGAGTGTAGTCGGCAAGAAAAGGTTCTACGACTCTACCAAACTCACGCTACAGCGGGGTTCTGACCACATGCATCCGACACTTTCAGCCTTCAACCAGTGGGTGGACAGCATTGCACTGTGGATGAGCAGCCCCGCAACGGCACATCCAATCAGAATGGATTGTCCCGCCAAGGGAATCAAGCGTAAATGGAACAGCATAATAATAGGTATAGACGGAGTACGGCGCGGAGCCCATATTCCTGTCAAGCCCGACAATACCGAAAATCAGCCGGAAACAGAGCCGGCTGAAAACGACATACCCGAAAACGCCGAAACTCCCTCAGCACCGGCAGCACCGCCACAGCCCGTTCAGGAAACAACGGCCGTCCCTGCAACCCAAACCGAATAAACAAGCGCAACATGCTTTTCAACACCATGCAGTTCTATGTAGCATTTGTATGCTTCATAATGATATATGCCGTGCTGTATCAGAAATCGCGTACACTCATGACACTGTACGTGACCATCGTCAGCACACTCTTCTTCTACAATGCCAATGCCGGCATTGCATGGCTGTTGCCCGCCACGGCACTTGTCTCGTGGACGCTGACACGCCGCATGAACCAGACAGAAGGGCCGTTGCGCAAACGCTGGCTCGCTGCCATCGTAATCATTGACCTGCTGCCGCTGATATACTTCAAGTACACCAATTTCGGCATCGACGTCCTCAATACGCTCCTGCAGCGCAATTTTCCCTTCATGGACATCATTCTGCCTGTCGGTATCAGTTTCTACACTTTCCAGGCAATCAGCTACAGCGTTGATGTTTACCGCAGGCGTTTCCTGCTGGACGTGGACTTCCTCGAATATCTCTTCTACCTCAGTTTCTTCCCCCTGCTGCTTGCAGGCCCCATTACACGAGCCGAGACACTTATCCCGCAGCTCCGCCGCCACAGCAAGGTCGATCCCTATATGCTCAACCTGGGGCTCTTCCTCATCATCAGCGGCATCATCAAGAAAAACATCATAGCCGACTATATCGCGCAGTACAACAACTGGATTTTCAATGACCCGCTCATGTACAGCGGCTTCGAGAACCTCATGGGCGTATTCGGCTACAGCATACAGATATACTGTGACTTCAGCGGATACAGCGATATGAGCATCGGACTTGCAGCCCTTATGGGCTTCCGCCTGCGCGACAACTTCAATTTCCCGTTCCAGAGCCTGAATATTACCGAGTTCTGGCATCGCTGGCACATATCACTCTCCACATGGTTCCGCGATTACATGTACATACCTATGGGCGGAAACCGGAAGGGTAGTGGACGCACCTATTTCAACAACTTCATGACAATGGTCGTAGCAGGCCTGTGGCACGGCTCCACACTCATGTACGTCCTGTGGGGAGCATTGCACGGAGCGGCACTCGTCCTGCACAAGCTATGCAGGAAAATGTTCCTCGACCGCATTGGCAACCGCTGGTACACCCGTATGGCAAGCTGGATACTGTTTTACCTCTTCCTGCAGGTTACCTGGGTGTTCTTCCGTTCACCCGATATGGACATTGCCGGCAAGATCTTCTCACAGATATTCACCTCATTCGACATTACATACCTGCCGGTATTCATCCAGGTACGCCCGATGTGGACGACTGTTGTCGTACTGGCACTTCTGCTCCATGCAATCCGCGAACGCCACTACCTGTGGCTTCAGGAGCACTTCATCCGTCTACACTGGACACTCAAGCTCATCATCATGCTCATAGTTGTACAGCTCGCCATCCAGTTCTACACCTCCAGTGTACAACCCTTCCTGTACTACCAGTACTAACCACTAACCACATCAACGATATGGCTCCCTGCGCCAATCAGGTCAGGGCGCTCGGAGATTGTCTTCTGGTATTCAATAAAACGGCGGAAGGTCTCCTCGCTCATGCGGTTCAGACGTGTACGCATATAGTCGGCAGCCCCGTCAGGCGAGAACACCGTTACACGCCGTAAACCTGCCATGGTGTTCAGGCGACTAACATCCTCCATACGCACATAGTCGTACAGTTCGTCCTCCTGTGCCCGGATGTGATAGTTGTTGTCCACAACACCACGGGCCATAAGATCGGCAATCCTCTCCTCGTCAAAACAATAGGACAGGATGCTGTACTCGTTCATAAGATATGCAACGAAAATCAAACCGCCGGGCTTTGTCACACGCTTTGCCTCGTTCAGTGCCATCAGTTTCTGCTCGTCGCCTATCAAGTGGTACAGCGGCCCCAGCAACAGGGTTATGTCCGCCGTTGCATCTGCAATGAATGGCATATTACGCGCATCCCCCTGTATGACGTAGGCCATAGGCTCACGCTTGAGGAAAACTTCTATGTTACGCTTGACCAGTTCGACTGCCTTCACGCTATAACCCTCAGCCATCAGCGCCGAAGCGTAACGCCCCGTTCCTGCCCCGATGTCCAGTATCTGCATGCCGGGCTTCAGAAAACGGTGCAGATGATGCATAGTCGTCTCGAACTCGACCATACCATGCCTCCGTTGCAGACGCAGGTCCTCGGGATGTTTGTTGTAATGCCTCTCAATATTGGATAATGCCATAGCTGTACCTTCTTCATTGATGATACAAAGATACGTTAATCGACAAAATTGCCAGCGAAGCGTACCTAAAAGATGACTCTGAAATAGCAAAAAAGCGCCTTTAACTTGCCGGTATCGGCAAAAAACGGTACTTTTTAGGCATCAAACTAACAGAAAACCTGGCGATAGAAGAACGCCCAAGACCAGTACAAGTCATTACTCGACTATTTTAAGAATAAATGAGCATATCCCTTAAAAATTCTTTCTTTCACCACGGATATTTCTTTCTTTCACCACGGATATTTCTTTCTTTCACCACGGATGATTGTTTATTCCAAGACGTGGAATATATATTCTGTGTCTTGGAATTATTATTCTGCGACGTGGAATATATATTCTGTGTCCTGGAATATGAAATTCATCGTTAAGAATCTGAAAATTTGTCAGGGAGAATGTAACTTTGCAACATTATCAAACGAGAAAGTATATAGGACGACGGCTTCGCTGCTGCTGAGGAAATGCGAGAGGGACGTGGCGACGGGAGAATGCGTCGGAGGGGAAGTTATTCTGCTAAGGTGTATGTGCTAAGGAAATAATCGTATATTTGTCAGCAATTTCTATACATACAATTTGTTCATTCTACAAGATTCCAGTCTGTTAATTATTTTTAAGTAATTAATAATTGCAGGCTGAAAATTTTTGCTTAATTTTGCCCGCAAATTATACAGATGCTATTTCCATGAATTTATTTCCCGATTTGCAGGAGCGCTATACACAAGAGCAGCTCTCGGCACGCGAGGCCCAGCGGCTTGCCGAGTTCATTGCATGGGGACCGGTTATTTTCCAGGCATCGCGACTGATGATAAAGTTCGGAATACTGGATTTGCTCAGGGACAATGCGGATGGAATGACCGAGGACGAAATTGTTTCCGCACTGCAGGAGAGCGACTTCAAATTGTCCCGATACGCCGTCAAGTGCCTGCTTGAAGCCTCGCTTTCCATCGGCACTGTGCTGGTTGACCAGGACACTGACCGCTACAGCCTTTCCAAGACCGGCTGGTTCCTGCTCACCGACCAGGCAACCAAGGTTAACGTCGACTTAAACCATGATGTCAACTACGAGGGCATGTTCCGTCTCGAGGAATCCCTGCTCGAGGGCCGGCCTGCAGGTCTGGAGCACTTCGGCAACTGGCCGACAATATACGAGGGGCTCTCGTCCCTGCCAAGGCAAGTCCAGGACAGCTGGTTCGGCTTTGACCACTTCTACAGCGACGCATCCTTTGCCCAGGCACTCGAGATAGTGTTCCGTCAGCACGACACACATTCTCTGTACGACGTAGGCGGCAACACCGGCAAGTGGGCATTGCAGTGCGTTGGTTACAGTCAGGATGTCCAGGTCACCGTCTTGGACCTTCCCCAGCAGATAAGCCTGATGCAGGCCAATACCGAGGGCAAGCCCGGTGCAGAGCGCATCAAGGGCTACGGCATCAATCTGCTTGACCAGAATGCACAGTTCCCGCAGCGCGACGGCGCATTGGACGCTATATGGATGAGCCAGTTCCTTGACTGTTTCTCCGAGGAGCAGATCGTCAGCATACTGCAACGTGCCCGGTCAGCTATGACTGGCAGGACACGCCTCTATATCATGGAAACCCTCTGGGACCGCCAGAAGTACGAACCCGCAGCCCTCTGCCTTACACTGACCAGCCTCTATTTCACTGCAATGGCCAACGGCAACAGCAAGATGTACCACTCGCAGGACATGGAACGCTGCATCAGAAGCGCAGGACTCGAAACCGAGGAAATACACGACGGCCTCGGCCAGGGACATACTATACTGGTGTGCTTGGCACGATAAAAAGTATTTCCATGCGATTTTGTCGCGATAAACAGTTGTTAAGCAACTATGGAACGGGCGAAGCCCATTTAACCACTATGGAACAACCATTTAACTAATAAATATGACCAGACAAGAGATAATAGAAAAGGTAAACAAGTTCCTTATCGAGGACTTCGAGATTGACCAGGATAAAATCTACCCCGAAGCCAGGCTTAAGGAAAACGTTGGCATCGACAGCCTTGACTACGTAGACATTGTAGTCTATGTGCACCGTATTTTCGGTTTCAAGATACAGAACGGCGAACTCCGTGACGTCAAGACACTCTCGCAGTTCTACGACTATATAGAAAGCAAGCTCTAGCGATTAAGGTGAAAAGTGAAAAATAGGAGTTGGGCCGGAACCACTTTCGGAAACGGGTGGATGCACCGTGAACTGATACGCATGCTCAGACACACCGATGTCCGTGTAATATATGCCTTCATGGCAGTCTTCGTCATCCCCTGGTGCCTGATATTCGCCTCGGGCAGCCGAATCATATACAGGTATTTCCGCACCATA
Organism: Bacteroidaceae bacterium; assembly: GCA_017617635.1. Classification (GTDB taxonomy): domain Bacteria; phylum Bacteroidota; class Bacteroidia; order Bacteroidales; family Bacteroidaceae; genus Physcousia. The sequence goes on from JAFZVW010000051.1 coordinate 66,372, forward strand.
CACCACCGCACAGTACTCGCCTCCATAGCAGCCACATACCGCAACCTCTACCTCTTCGGCCAAGTCGTTGTGGACAGGTTCGCCTTCTATGCAGGCAGACGCTTCCAGATCGAAATCGAAGGCTACCAGGCATTTTCCAACCTCATATCCCGCCCCCAGGGCTTCCTGCAGCTCAGCGCCCATGTCGGCAACTACGAGATGGCCGGCTACAACCTGACACCCGAAGGCAAGAAGTTCTACGCCCTCGTTTTCGGCGGCGAGAAGCAGTCCATCATGGAAAACCGCAACAAAGCCTTCTCCTCGACCAATATCCGGATGATATCCATCAGCCCTGACATGAGTCACCTCTTCGAGATCAACAACGCCCTTGCCGACGGCGGTATTGTAAGTATGCCCGCCGACAGGAACCTCGGCTCTGCCAAGACCATAGACATCCAGTTCATGGGCCGTCCAGCCCAGTTGCCATACGGACCTTTCAGCGTAGCCACGGCCCGCGGCCTGGACGTCATCGCCGTCAACGTAATGAAGACCCGCACACTCCAATATACAATATACGTACAGAACCTGCCATACGACAGGACAGCCCCCAGAAAAGAACAGATACGACAACTCGCCACGGCATACAAGACCGAACTCGAGCGCATGCTCACCATGTACCCCGAACAATGGTATAACTACTTCCCCTTCTGGAACTGATGGATTACAGCACACCAGCCGACAACTTCGTCCGCACCATAGACGT
>JAFZVW010000006.1 GCA_017617635.1 Bacteroidaceae bacterium
CATCTACGTGTCCGGATGCCTTCCATGTGGTGGGGTGCATGAAGATGGCTGCATCTATACCCACAATATTCTCGTGCAGCAGCACCATGCTCTGCCACCAGTATTGCTTTATATTGTTCTTCAGCTCAACACCGTTCTGTCCGTAGTCATACACAGCACCTAAACCATCATAGATGTCGCTGCTGGGAAATACAAAACCATATTCTTTACAGTGTGAAACTATCTTCTTGAAAACGTCTTCCTGTTGTGCCATATTTAATCAAATTTTTTTATTATCAATTGACAAGATGGGCTCCAATATCCCAATTTGGTGACAAATATAGTGCTTTAATGCAGAATCTCGGAGATTGATGCTATATAAATAAGGTGAATAAATAAAAAAAGTGACATTTTTTTTGCTCATGTCGGGGAAAAAGCATACTTTTGTCGACCGTAAGCAAAAGTGCACGTAAATGAGACAACTTAAAATCACAAAAAGCATCACCAGCCGTGACAGCCAGTCGTTGGACAAATACCTTCAGGAAATCGGGCGTGAGCAGTTGCTGACAGTTGAAGAGGAAGTAGAGCTAAGCCAGCGCATCCGTCGCGGAGACCGTCGTGCCCAAGACACCCTGGTACGCAGCAACCTGCGTTTCGTGGTATCTGTAGCCAAACAGTATCAAAACCAGGGATTAAGTCTTCCTGATTTGATAAACGAGGGTAACATGGGCTTGATAAAAGCTGCTGAAAAGTTCGATGAAACCCGTGGTTTTAAATTTATCAGTTATGCTGTATGGTGGATTCGCCAGACTATCCTGCAGGCATTGGCCGAACAGAGCCGAATTGTACGCCTGCCATTGAATCAGGTCAGTGCCGTAAACAAAATCAGCAAGGCAATAACCAAGTTCGAGCAGGAGAACGAGCGTAAGCCAAGTCCCGAGGAACTGGCAGAACTTGTCAACGAAGTTCCAGAAAAAATCAATGACAGCCTGCGTGCCAGCGGACGTCATGTCAGCGTGGATGCACCTTTCATCGAAGGTGAAGACAACAGTCTGCTGGATGTAATGGAAAATACCGATGCCCCAAGTGCAGACAATACGCTTATCAACGAATCTCTGCAAAAGGAGATTTCCCGCGCACTGGAAATCCTGAACGAGCGCGAGCGTGACATCATCGAGATGAGCTTCGGTATTGCACAGCCGGAGATGACCTTGGAGGAAATCGGTGACAGATTCGGGCTTACACGAGAGCGTGTCCGCCAGATACGCGAAAAGGCAATCCGCAAACTGCGCAGCGCCAATAAGAACAGCCTGCTGAGGTCATATCTGGGCTAAGCCTCCCCTAAAACGAGGGAAATTGAACCGGTGCAGAGTTATCCATAGCAGACTTTGCCGTCAGTTCAACCGCACAGGACCAAAGAGCAGCTTCATATACATCAGCATCAAAGGACGGTTCCGGAAGGCCGTCCTTTCTGTTTGCCAAAACCTGATGCATAGTGTCTATGACACGGCGATCCATAATATAGTTCATCAGGTTGCTGGCACCGCAAGCCTTGCCCTGGACAATCAAGTCACGATACTCCTGCGGGATAAAACTCTCGACATACTCCTGAGCATCATCCCCTGTAAGACTTATGCTGCCTCCATCCGCATCTTTTCTCTCCAATACTACCGTTGGAAGCGGGTATTTCTGCAGAAAGCCGAGAGTTCCGCATACAGTCTGCATACGGTTGTAAGGACGTGGCGTCGAAATATCATAATGCAACAATATGGAAACACCCTTACGGCTTCGTATCAGCGACGTATTGGTATGATCGCCCGGAATTGAAGAAGACAACGAGACCAGATAATCCAGCGTATCATCGTCATCGAGCAACTGGCACATAGGTCCAAAGGCATGAGTAGGATATGGATTACCTGCATGACGACGTCCGTAACTGCGCATCCATCCCTCAGGTACAGTATGGGCATAGGCTCCCTCCAGATGCTTGATGCGTCCGAGCATACCACGACGGACCATTTCCCGCGCACCCAAATGCCATGTATCGTAGCAGCAGTTCTCCAGCATAATACAATGTCGCCCTGTTCTACGAGACACCCTGACCAGTTCCTGACATTCGGCAACAGTCATTACAGCAGGCACTTCGAGAGCAACATCCCTGCCACATTCCATTGCCAGGGTAGCCATACGCAGGTGCCACTCCCACGGAGTACATATCCACACAAGGTCCACACGGCTGTCAGTTACAACCTCACGCCAATCCGTATCCAGGTCACATTGGTGCGTGACATTTACCGTAGGGATATCCTTCAGCCTTGCCAATGTGGCACGACCTCGCTGGCCCATACCTATAATGGCGATATTTACCATACCACAAAGATACGTTTTCTTTTTGATATACGTTATTTATTACATTATTTTTTGCAATTTGAACCTAAAATGCTAAATTTGCATGCGTATAATAAAAGACAGATGAGATATCAGGGCAGTATGTTTATCCTCGCGTTGCTTTTATGCAGCGTTACCATGACATTTGCCCAGTTCAAGGGGACAACTTGGGAACAACGTCTGGGAACAGGCAAGGACAGCATCGAGGCACGCAAGCTATACATCGGACTCTTCAACGATTTTATCACACCCAGGCGCGAGTATAACGACAGCACCTACATGATGTGGCGCAAGATGCTGGCCTATGCTCCATACGTGGATTATTATTTCTATAGTTCCGGCTGGATGGAATCCTTCCTGCTTCAGCAAATCAGGAAACAGAGCGACCGCGCCGTCCAGCTGATGTATTTCCAGGATCTGATGGAAATAGAGGACAGACTGATTTGGGATCGCACAAGACTGAACTCGCTGCGAATGCTTACAAACCTGAAAAACGAACAGAGTGAGGCTGACGCATTGGTTAACAAAGCCCATTACTATTACAGTGTAGGCAAGCAGTACTTTAGCGGCACACCAGCCTATAGCCCCGATTCAGCATACTGGTATTACAGCAAGGCATTCGAAAAGGTTCGCGAATCCAGGGATGTGACAGGCAGTGAGATAATAGGTATCTACCTTTGGGAAAACTTCGACACAAGCTATTCGCTGTTCAAAAGTAACCGCGACAGATACCAGGAGCAGTTTCTTACAGACTATCTTGACTGCATCTCGTCATGTGACAAGATGCTGATGCCTGCGTACGACGAAACAGACAGTGTCAGACAGCAGCAGTTACTGGGGAAATACTGGCATTACCGTGATACTATCCAGAAAGTTTTCAGTGCCAGCGGCGCAGCTACGCCAGAACGCCTTAATGACTATTACGGCAAACGTCTGGACACATACCGACAGGATGCCGCCTATATGAACAAGGCCATCCACCTTATGACCGAGAACGGAGCAACTGGCATCGATGCCTACTATAACTATTGCGAAGCCAGCAATATACTGGAACCTACATACGAAAACAGTATCGGATGTGCATTGTCTTCCAAACGTGACGGCCTGCACGAGGAAATGGTGCGCTATTTCCTACAGGCCAAGGATCTGGCAGGCAATGACCTGCAAAAAGCCCTGGTTGCCTATATGATAGGTATTGCATCTAACATCCAACGTCCCAAAAATCCTGAGACAAACAAGAACTATCCAATAGGGACACCAGAGTATAGACAATGGCAAAAGTCTGCAATGCTTGCAGAAGCCAACCTCAAGCAGGTTCTTGATCTGGAGCCAGCGCTTATGAACAGCGGCAGTATAGCCATGCGTCAAATCCCAGCTCACGCTGCATTCCAGATTGCCCTTGCAGAATACCGCATGAGCCAGTCAAGCCGTGACTGTGACGAAGCAATCAGGTACGTGCGCCTGGCAATGCAAAAGCAACCGTCGCTATATAACCGCAATGCCCAGGATATGATAGCAAACATATCCAACACACGCGATGCATATATCAGCAACGAGAACATCCGCAAGCGCAACAATAACAAGCAGGTAAACTCGCAGCGTAATGCCGAGTACGAGGAATACATCAAACGCAAGAAGGCAGAAGAGAACTTCTGGAACAGAAGAAAATGAAAGTAAGGTTCTGTACATACACACTAACGGCCATCATACTAATGCTTGCAACACCAGGTGCAGGATGTGCCCAGATAGATGATACAGAGCGTCGTCACAGCACCTTAACTCCCGAGGCTGAAGCCTATTACGTAAGTCTTATTCCCAAAAAAGACACAACATTCACATCCATTGCCCTGAACAGTCGGAAAAACAGTTTCTGGAAACGATGGAGCGTTCATACCAATATCGTTGACTGGCTGCTTACACTGCCCAATCTGGGAATAGAGTATGACCTCAGCGGCAAGACACGCACACATTACAGCGTGGCCGTATTCGGACGGATAAACCCCAAGACGCACCATTCATTCTCACCACGCTTCATATTCAACATCAACAGCGTGCGTGCAGAAGTTCGCAAGTATTGGCGTACCGGCAAGTACGGCAAGAAGGTATATTACCACGACGAATATACAAAACTGGTCACAAACCGCAAGAATCCAGCGTACAACGCAGACTCCTTGCGCGGACGCCTTTATAATCTGACCCACAAGGTGCGGCGTAACATCCTCAGTGGCCGCACACTGGAAAATCCACGCAACTGGCGTGCCTATTACCTGAGTGCATGGATAGCATACAACCAGTGGGCAATCAAAATTACGGGCACCGGTAGCCAAGGACGCGGCCTTGCCGCAGGTGCAGGCTTCGGATGGAGTGTTCCGCTATTGCCGCAGCGATTTCCCCGTGAGGGAAGTCTGGACCTGGACCTTGGTATCAGTGTCGGCTGGATGATTGCAAAATATGACAAATTCCAATACGACGATTACACCGGATGTTACATTAAAATCCCTGAAAGCAGCCGTGCAAGCTGGGGATTTATCCCCTACCCCATCGTTCAGGACCTACACATAGGCCTGGTGTGGCGTATGCGCAGCATCAAGAACAAGGTCGACCTTTCACTCGTAGACGATTACTCGAAAACTGTTGACAGATTCAAGGAACGTCAACGCCGTGAAGCGTGGATTCGCGACAGCATACTGGTACGCAACGGCGAAATCCGCGACTCGATGGAAATACGCAGGCAATGGGAGGTCGACAGCACCCGATACTGGGACTGGTACCACGAACGCCGTCTAAAGGCAGCACGCATACTAAAATCCGATACGGTATTCAGCGGTCAGGATATGATACTGGAGATGAAACTTCTGAAGGGCATCAAAAACCCCAAGATTATAAAGAAAGCCCTCGGCAGGAAAAACAAGAACAAGAGGAAATGAAACGAATACTGACTATCTTCTTATTGTCTGCCGCTATGGCATTGCCTGCAGTAGCCCAGTATGTCAATATACAGATATACACTCAGGAGGAGGGCAAGGAACGACTCCCTAAGAGCGGTGTACAGATATGGACATTCAACGGACGCTCTGACGCCGAGCGTGCCTTGAACAAATACCTGAGCGGAAGCAGCATAGGCAGGGCCGATGGTGTCTTGGATACGGATCATACGCGCGGACAGATGCTTCAGTTGCGTGGTACATATCACGGCTATCTGATTATCGATGACGGCTTCGAGTTCACAAAAGCCATCCCTTGTCAGGATTTACTTCACATAGACGGAAACGGTCAACAGATACTTACCTACACTTTTGTAACTAAGGCACGCAAGAGTAAACTAGACGGGGTGACAGAGATGAAGAACGTGGATATAACAGGCAAGCGTACTGCACGAAAGGCAAAAGCCGGCTCTGCCTATGCCTGCGGACACAAACTGGCATATGACAAAATGATTCTGCTGGACCGCGACCTTACACGCACCAATGCCCGTTGGGTAGTCAGCCCGTACCTGATACTGCCTGACCAGAACAACGACACGGTATGTTTCCTGCCTCCAGTTGTCTACGACGGCTTTGCATACCACCGCACTATGGAACGCCTGATGGGATTCCAGCGTGACGAATACGACCATGACAAGAATGACAAATTGGGCAGATACGTAATTCCCTACCGTTACATGCAAACCCGCAAAGACGACCAGGTACACGTTGTCGGAGTATGGAACGGCTACGATGAAACCAAGAACTATCGCCTGCTGGGGCATGTCTGGTACGAGGACTACAACACTGTGTATCACGAGGATGTCATAACAATCTGGGATGGAAAACCAAAACGCCCTCAGCGATACCTTGACTGGGCCTCTGCCATGGTCGAAATACCAGTCGAACCATCACGTTATGCAAGACGAGAATTGCTCGAGATACAGAACTTCAAGGACCACCTTTCGCTGGAGTTCGAAAAAGGCAAGGCCTCGCTCAATATGGATGACAGCACAACGGTAGCCCAGCTGGATGCTGTTGTCGGGCGTCTGCGGGCCATTACAGACAATCCCGAGAGCGAGTTGCAAAGCATCACGATTCGCGGATACTCTTCACCCGAAGGCTCTGTTGCGACAAACCGCAGGCTCAGCCACGAGCGCTCGGCATACCTCTCGCAACTTCTCACTGCACACATAGGTGCCCGCCTGCCGCATCCTCAGGTAAGGTTTGACAGCAACGACAACATCATCCCCTGGGACAAAGTGGCACACGCATTGGACAGTATCGGTACGGACGAGACACGCGCAATGGCAGCATCCCTGCGCAGCATTACTGAACACAACAGGAACATGGATGTACAATGGTCTCAGATTCGCGGCCAAAGCTGGTATCCTTATGTCGAGAAGCACATCCTGCCCGGCCTACGTCAGGTAATAATCGAGTACGCCGCAACCGAGGCTCGCATCATTCCACCCGACGAAACCTATAGACGTTACAGAAACGGAGAGAAGGGATATGCAGACGGTTCATCCCTGATGCCCTATCAGGCCTACCATCTGATGAATACATTGTATGACTTAGGCGACTGGGAAGGACTGGAACGCATAGCATACAATGCATACCATAGTAGCAACCTGGAGATGAAACAGCTTGCCTGGCGTCATACACGCGACATGAGCCAACCCGTCATTACCGAAAATGGAGATACTACATATACCCTGAAACACAGTGAGGATTTCCTGCGTCCATACGAACTGGCCGCATACTACCTGAGCAAATGCCTTATACGCCGCGGAAAAGCCGACACCAATATACTCCAGCCATATTTGGATGACTCGAACAATGGTTTGGAAAACCAAAAACGCGACAACTCAGGTAATCTGCGAGAGTGGTGGAACGACGTTGCAATTGCATTAAACCAGACACGAATGTATTGCCTTGACAATGATTTTGAGAAAGCAACCTTCTGTGCCGCCAACCACCTTCCCGATGACGACAGGTTTACTACCTTCCACATGATGCTGCGCGCGATGAACTGCGAATGGCACGTTCCCGAGGTGCGTGACGCCGTAGCCTCCACATCACCGATGAATGCCATTGCAATGTATATCGCCCAGGATCAGCCCCAGTATTACCTTAAGGCAGACTCGATACTGAAGAACGACACCACAATGTCGCTCCAGGATGCCCGTGTGCAATACCTCAGGGCAATCTGCCGTTTCCGCACCGAATGTCCAACCTGTGAGGACGAAAATATACGCCATTACTCCTCACAGAACGCATACGACCCCAGTGCCGCCATGTATGGAGAAAAAGCAGCCGATTGGGCAGCTCCCATGCTCGAAGCGTTCCGGCTGAATCCAGAAAATGCCGAATACATCAAGACCGACGGTTACTTCAACGATGCATACCGTAGCCTTGTACTGTACTTCTGGAAACGCATACAGGACGGCATTCCAATTACCGACATATGTCAAGAATATGATGAACTGGTTGCAAAATACAATTAAGACTCTCACGATAACCGGCTGCATGCTGACATTTGCCCATAAAGCAGATGCCCAGAAACTTGCCGTCAGGAGCGATGCTCTCCTTGATGTCGCATGCGTACCCAACCTGTCACTCGACATCGCCCTAGGAAGCAAGACTTCAGTCTCACTCGAGGGATTCGGCTCATGGACACTGTACGGACACCCGTTCAAGACCTACGGTGTCATCCCTGAATTCCGTTACTGGTTCAGCGGGCGCACCTTTACCAGGTGGTTTGTCGGCATTGACATGATTCTGGCAGCCTACAAGGTGCAGTTCCGAAGCAAGGTATATGACGGAGAATGCTACGGCGGAGGTATAACCTTCGGCTACGACTTCAATCTGGGGCGCCACTGGAGTCTGGACCTCCATGCAGGCGTTGCACCGGTTTACTACAATCATCGCCGTTCGTATCAGGGAGATGTACTGGACAGTCCCACCGAATACAAGGAAAACGGAATTGCCATCCTGCCCCTGCAGGTCGGTATCAGTTTTGTCTACATAATTAAATAGCACAGCATAGTAATGAACATAGCACCTGCCATATCACGAATTGGAGTATATCTGGCCGCAGCACTGCTTATGCTGTGTAATGCCACGTGGGCACAGGAAGCCGATCCTGCAGAATACCAGGTTCAAGGGCTTTGGCGCAATCACGACAAGGACAGCCTGTTCCCAAGTAAAGCATACCAGCGTCTATATTATGGCGCATCAGTAGGAACACTTGCAGTATCCGACCGCGTATCAACACGCAGTCAGGCAGTATTCAACGCCTACGCCGGATACAGGTTCAGCCCTATCCATTCACTCAGACTTAACCTTGGATATTCCCGGCTCAATGTACCAGACAAATTTCGCGGAGCACCCTCATTGGGTCTGGGCGTTGACTACGTGGCCTCACTGTCCGACTTCATCGCAGGATACAACCCAAAGCGCATTGTAGACTTTTCTACCGTAATCGGACTAGGAGGCCGGATTACCAGGTACACAGGCAAAACCAAGCTTTCCCCATACGTCCAACTGGGGATGAATATAGGATTCTGCTTCAGCAACCAGTTCCACCTGTTTATCGAACCATACGTAGGGCTCACAAGCCGCCAGCCGGAACTCTTTATGCGAGAATATCCCTCATACTTCAACCTATACTACGGCATAATGGCAGGAATCCAATACAGCCTTGAGCCCGCACGTTTAGGCATAACCACGGCAGACCACAACTTCGACAGCTGGTTCGTTGACTACTCATGCGGCTGGCATCAGCCTCTTTTAAATGGAGCCAACATACACATGAGCGGAGTACAGAGCCAGTTCAGCATAGGCTGCTGGATTACCCCCGTCATAGGACTGCGTCTGGGCGCTGTCGCACAGGAACACTGGCACAGCGCCACACACATAGTCAAGGCCGACGGCAAGGACTATGACATCTACCGCAGCCAACACATGGCATCGGTACGCGGCGAACTGATGTTCAACATCCCCAATATGTTCAAACGCTGGCGAAAGACCGGACACTGGTTTGACCTCAACCTCCTCGGAGGTATGTCATACGGCTGGATCAGGCGTGACCATCTTGTTGCGTCAGAACGTGTCAGCTGCTCAACATGGGCCTATACTGCTGCTGTACAGACACTGTTCCGTGCAAGCACCGATACCTGGCTCTATTTCGAGCCCCGATTCGAACGCAACGGATTTGACCTGCCAGACGGCTACGACACCCCCGAGAACAGCCTTACACTCAGTATAGGCACGCGCCTGTACCGTTCCAACAAGGCAAACCGCCGGCTGCAGCGCACTAATCTGACACATCGCGACAGTATGTACCGTTTCCGCCGCAACCTGTGGCTTGGAGCAAATGTCGGCATGCTGCGTGTCTTCCACGGCACCGATAACCGACCTGCCGGAGGAGGAGTTGGAGTCAGCCCTGCCTTTGGCGCAGAAGTCGGTTACGACCTGCATCCACTGGCATCGTTCCGCGGCATCATGACCTACGGCACTACCAAATTCAACAACGAGAAATACAAGATGCTGGACCTGCGCCTGTCATATATGCTCAACATCTCCAATGTATGGCAGGGACAAACGCCCAAACGCCGCTTCGACATATACTGGAACATAGGTCCGTCACTCAGCTTCGTGTCCAAGAGAGACCGACGATACAGCTTCGGTATATGGACCAGTCTTCAGGGCATCCTGCGCGTTAAACCTAAGTGGGATTTATATGCCGAGCCGCTTGTACAATATTGTTTCAAGAACGGCATCAATCCCGGCAACGGGCAAACCATCGACAATCTGAAGATGGGCGTGATGCTCGGTACACGATACCATTTTTGATTACAGTCGGATGATCACCGGGAATCTCAATGATTTACCAGACTGGTATCTGCTGTTGCCGTCAGGACCTCCGATACGCGTATCCAATACCTTGCCGTCACGATAGAACGTGAACCTGAAAGCAGTACTCAGATGCAACTGTATAGGCAATACCATACACGTTGCATAATAAGTACCGTCCGTCTGTCCCGGCAAAAGTTCGATATTACGCCATGTAGCCATATGGATATCGTCAGTATTCACATGACTGACATCAACACTCTCAGGAAATATCAGACCACGCGCATTCCTGTCAAGATACGGACCGTATTTGTATATACGTACAGGATTCAACACACTGACGCAGATACTGTCATAACACAGAGTATCAGTCTCACCGGTATTCTGCAGCGAAGCCTCCACAGTCAGACGTGTAGCGTAATGCCTGAGGCTCAGGTCAATGTTATACCCGTGCGTTATCTGTGTCATTTCCGTTTCCACTGCGACCAGGCGATAAACAGGATTACCCTCGGACGGAATACCGAAAATAATATCGCTGTTCAGCTCGTCACTTTCCACAGACTGGTCCTTTGCAAGACGCAGAGCCATACCTTCATGCCGACGAAGCAGGCGGCGGAAAGTCAGGTCAGACTTGAACGGCGCATAAACAACAACCGCAACACCCAGACGATCAAACTGCACATCACCTGGCAGTCTGAAGGCTGAACCATCCTCGGGAACTATCTTTCCGTGTACAACACGGCACGGCACGTTCATATATCCATAGCCCTCCAGAGGCCTGTCACAGAAAGCAGCAGCGAAGTCATCCTCAGCGGCAGCACGCTCTATCTCCGCCCACACCTCAGGACGAACCACAAAAACACCTATACGGGTACGGGAATCCAGTACCGCATTCTGCAATCCAGGATCAACACCACGCGTATCTCCGGCCGTTGGCTCTCCAAGCTGAATAACAGGCCCTGTTCCGGCCGCAATGACGGTGGTACTGACATCACCGCCGTCACGCGACAACGAATCAGGTCCCTCGGCACATGATACCGCCAGGACAAATGATATCGCAGGTATTATAATCCGATGGAATCGCATCCTTTACAGTTCAAATGTCGGTCCCTGCTCACTTTCCCATTCCTTCAGCGTAGCACCCAGACCGACCTGCTTGGGTCCGTGAACAGTAATTACGACATCATAGCACTTGCCCTGGGCAAAATTCTTGCCGCCATTTCCCATCATCAACGGAGTCTCGCTTACCCACAGCTCCTTGTCCCAAACGACTTCGTCCTTCATGACCCACTTTTCCAGATCATAGTCGTAGTAGTCCTCAACCTGAATCGTCTTCTGTACAGGACGGCTCAGAATAATCTGTATCATGTACTCCTTAGCAGGTGGAAGCATGATACCGTCGCCTATTTCCACTGTGTCGTTCAGTTCCTGCGGACACTGCTTTATGGCAGCCATATCGTTTTCCTCATCCCACAGAACCATATCCACCGGCTCCGAAGGATCGCTCAAAAGCTTGTCGGCCGTCACATCAATATTATCCAGGTCGGCAACCGTCAGCCAGTGCTTGCTGTTGACATTACGTACGACAATCTTCTCGACCGTCATGTCCGACGCCTCACGGATGTCCGTACCGCCTTCGACCGTTGTACCAGGAGTAATCAGGAATCGCATACGCGTCAGCACATGTTCCAGCTTGACAACAGGATTGGTCGTTATGCTTATGTTGTCCTGCTCACGGAAATACTTTGCACTGTAAGCATATTTCTTCTCCCACTCAGTCATCTCGTCCGTTACCGTTGCACGTCCCCACAGTACATCCGTGCGTCCGTCTATCCTCACTGCAGCCTCAACCTTGTGGTTCTGCCCCTTGCCATTCTTCTTGTGACGCAACTCATCCGTGTACGGATAGTACGCGAAGAAATCATAATTATAGAACTGCGTCGTCGGATAGTATGCCACAGTATCTTTATCCCACGTAATCTCATAAGCCCTACCGCTTTTGGCAACAATCTCACGATTAGTACGCGTACTCTTCAGATTATGAATCAGACAGAACATGTTGTTCGTTATCTGCGAATTGTCCATATCTGCATTAGGGTCAGTGAAAGTATTCTGAAACCAATCCTGTATATCCTTCATCGCTGTCGCTGCCGGATTCGTTCCCTGCACCTCACGGGCCAGACAGAACACCCCCATATTCGGGATAGTTTCCACGATTTCATCGTTGTCACCTTTAATCATGGTGCGTCTTCTTCCACTATTGTTCCTGATACTCACATCCGTGTACAGGGAAGCAGCTCCCCCTGCCAACGAAATCTCAGTCAGGCCGGTTTCCTCTCTCGCAGGAGCCAGGTCACTTTCGCTACATCCCATAAATGCCAGTGATGCTAATACAACAGCTGACATCAATTTGATTTTCTTCATCATATCTTTATTATGTTAAGTTTGTTTAAACTTAGTCTTATACTTAATTATATTGGCTCCAGATTCAGCGTATTGACATACAAGACGCCATCCTCGACCCATTCGTCCAGCAGGCCTCCCAGACCTATCTTCTGCGAACCGTACATCGTCAGTATCAACGTATAGTGATGACCGCACTGGAACCCCTTGCCGTCCATACTGGCAACACGAATGGGATTTACCGGAATATCACGTATTATGCAGTTCCCGTCGCGGTCAATGTCCGCGTAACAGCCCCCAAGATTCAATACATATTCCTTCTGCGGTGGCAACAAAATGGGAGATGCAGTCAGCGTATCCTGCACACCGCTGCGGCCATTCAGATGATAATATACCGTAGATTCGCTAATCTTTCCCTCATCTATCATCTGCTGACGTACAGCATCAAAGTCAACATCCCCGTTGTACAGCCTCGTCCACTCGTTGTTGCGCATCGGATTGCTTCGCAACCGGCATCCGTATGCCTTCTCAGCCTCGTCCAGAAACAGCACCTTGCCGACTTTCACTTCCTGCAGGTACGAGTCACGCTCCCAAACATCATTGGCAACCAACAATGTACCTCCCTGGGCTGCAACGAAGTCCACCCTGTCAAGCGCAATCATCTGATACTGATACCGGTATCGCCCCTCATCAGTATTCACCGGCTGACACACTATGCATACATCCATCTGACACAACAGATGCTGGACATGCAGGATGGGATTCAGGCCCGAAAGCCCTGCCCTGTAGCCATACAGATATCTGGCAGCATCTGACTCCGACATCTTCAATGTCGCTGCAGCCTCCTTCGACTGCGTTTCCGTTGGATATGCAAAAGCGTGAATCAAATCCTGCGTACCGTCCAAATCAATATGCCTTGACAACGAATTGCCCGTGTACACAGGCTGTCCCACAGGCGCATCATCCGCATGATACATGAAGAATTTGTACCGCGTATCCGGCTGCGTCTTTCTGTAAAAACAGTCCTCCTGTTCCCCGTTTGCTCCACAGAACCACAACTGACCGAACTCATCATGCAGGCGTGCTGCCTGATTGTTCAGCAGGCACAGAGTATCACGCTGATAGTCAACACCGCCCTCTATGCCGTTGTCCGTCGAGAAAGCATATACACACATCAAGGCATTCTTCCAGTGTAGCGAGTCCCTTGACCATGAGCCGAAAGACCCAACACCGCGCGTCTCGACGGCATACAGGGGATCCGACAGCGACAACTGTATCAGCGCATTCTCTACATTCTGGTCATTCGGACGCACCACACCGTCATCACCGTTGTACGAATCAGGAAATGACGGCGAACACCCGCACAATGCCAGGACTGTGAAAAGGCTAATAGTCAATATGTATCTCACTGTCATCTATCCAACCGTCCAATCCACCGTCCATACTGTTCTCGATACGGGTACGCGTAACTTTCATTGCATTCCCTATTGCCAACGTTATGGAACGTTCGCTCTGCCTCGGCTCACCCAGCTCGTTGTACACCAAAGACGGAGTCCTTGCCAGAATGTTATACATATTTATTATCGCCGTCAACACAGGTTTGTGTACAAACCCGTCGTCATCCGTATAATGTGCGAAGACATCAACCTGCATGATACCTGGTCCCGTTACTGCACTTGATTTCTGATTGCGCACCAACCCAGGAGCATGGAACGTATGACGTACATTCAGCCGTGTCCCGTTGCGTGTGCACGATTCAGGGCAGAAAGGCACCTTGTACGTCGCATCGATATTAACCACCTGACTGACCAGATGCACACTGCGTCCGGCACCCGACATAAGACATTTCACGCTGTCGATTACAACTCCATCCTCGTCCATACTGAACTCCACCGTAATCGACTGAGTCACGGGATGCATCCTGAACTTACAGTCATAGAACGTACCACGTATCGTATCTGCCAGATTAGTCTGCAGCGGGATTTCAATCCTGTTCGTTGCAGCAAATATAGATGCCGAATCCGCACCCAGCAGGTACGAACTGTAAGGATTGCGGTCACGGATTCCAGCATACGCACCGCCAAACTGGCCGTCACCCAAATCATCAGTAATCTCGTAGCGCACCTCCATATCAGCAGACTCCATCGTCCAGCTATTAAGGAACGCGCTGCTCTCAAATGCACTTACATCACCTATATGCGTATATGCCGTAAACTCATACTCTCCCCCATTGAATGTTGTATCCTTGGTAACCGCATCAGTTGCCAAGACACGGAATCCCTTCAGGCGCTTGACGGGACGCACCCACATTACGTTCGCATTCTCAGGCTTGTACAACTGATTGCTCTCCCACTCAAACGAATAGCGCACCATAGCCCTGTGACTATGAGTCAGCACACCATTCTCCCAACCCAGCACATCACACAATTCCACATCGGGATTACATGATACCAGTATTGCAGTCAAGAAGAAAAGCAGAAACCTGTGAACCACCGACAAACCTGATATTATCGGTACAAATATAGCAAAATATCAGGTAAGACAGGCTTAAAACACGGAAATAATTTCGGATTTAGCATCAGATTTGTCGCAAAGAACGAATTATTTTCCACACGCCAGGGTGCAAGCCCTGTCCGTCATAATCAGGATTATTCTCTATCTGAGAACGAATCCATGTACTGCTCATGTCGATTAAACGGACTTTTTTTTCTGCCATCGGCTCCAATTCCCCGTTTACAACCTGCATCAGGGCAGTATTGCTCTCTGCGTGTCTACCCTCCCCGTTACGCGGAATTACAATCACCCTGTATTTCTCCAGTATCTCCTCCCAATGATACCAGCTATGGAAACAATCCCAGTTGTCCTGACCTATGACCAGCACAAACTCACGCTCGGGATAGCGTTCCTCCAGCGTCCTCAGCGTCGTTATCATGTAACTGGGACGTGGAAGCGTAAATTCCACATCAGACACCTCCACCCCTTCAACATCCGCCAGCGCAACTCTCGCAAGCCTCAGACGCAATTCATCATCCCACAGCACATCATCCCCCTTAAGCGGATTCCTGGGGCTTACCACCAGCCACATCTCATCCACAACACCCACAGCCACCAGTCCCTGTGCAAAAGCCGTATGACCCGTGTGTATGGGATTAAAACTCCCCCCGAATATACCAGTTACAACCCTCTCTGACATGCGATGGAAAATAATGCTGTTTTAGTCTATTTCCAGGAATTTATCTTTATATTCTTCATCATCAGACTGATTCCAGACATTATATGTATTATTCCCCTTTTCGTAAGTATTAGTCTCATCATATTCACCTCCGATGGAGAAACCGCGATTCTCCTTCTCAAGGCTCGCAGCCATTATATGTACAGGGGATATAACGACTACGTCTGTAACCGGTCTAATATAATTCTTCCTCATCATATCCTTATCTACCTTCTCCTTAGTTTACCATAAACTTTTTACCCTTCACTATATATATACCCTTCGGCAACGTCATTCCCAATGTACCGACCTTGCGTCCGCCCAGGTCATACACATCAGTGTCGTCAGCAAGGCGCTGCGGAACTATTGACGTAGCATCAATACCAGTTGCACCGTCCTCGTCAATAACGCCGTCGATTGAAATCCTTGCATTGTTGCCTGTAGTAAACAAACTGTGCGTCAATGTTATCCATCCGCGGAAACCCTTGATACGCGTATCCTTGTTTATCTCGTATATCTTACCGCTGCTCATCACATACGAGCCCTTTGGCGCATAGGTACCTGTTGGTGCAATCCCGGCACTATACTCCCCTGAAGCATTAACTGCAAATGAACTGTACCCCGGTGTCTGCACATAGCTGACATGGGCCACGCCATTGTTCTCGCTATTCCATGATTCAAGGTCAGCGCTACCTGACAAAATAGACGGATCCATTACGTAGTGAGTATAGTAACCTTCGTCTTCAGGAGTCTTATCCTTATTTATATCAGGATTGACCGTAAAGAAATTACGTCCCAATTCGTAGTAACTTTTCATATTACCTTTCGCGTCAAGACCATCCACAGGGTCGGCAGTAGGTTTAAGCAGATAGAACTTGCCCGGGCTTACGACTTCCGTATACGGATCTATTGGTTTCAGTTCAACCGACTGGAAGTCAATGATACTGGCATTTTCTGACAAGCCGCCTATACTGTGCAGTTCCAGCAGTTGTGCATCCTCGCCAAAGGCAGCGCGCACCTGTTCGCCAATCAGCGGAACAGGCATAGAGAAACTGTTCCACTGCCCTTTCTTCATACTCCTTGCCAAGCTCAAAGAACCCGAATACTTGTTATCTGGAGTTGCACCTGGACGATCTTTCTCCTTTTCTTTATCATAAACAAGATACTGCAAATCCTCCTCATCCTCGTACAGGAAAGCAGGAGCAAGTCCCATATATGAAACCTGAATATCATCCAATACCGTCCAGTCGCTATCATAATAGTACTTCACACCATCCTTTTGACCACCTTCTGTCTTGGTAGCATAGTCCTTCCTGATACCAAGTGTCAGTCCCTTGCCGCCGGTTACACCCTCACTGTTATAATATGTGGGGTCGATATATATCCAGAACTTATGAGTAAAATCATCTCTGTGTTTTAGCAACACCTCGGCTACGCTAAGGTTAAGTCTGTCACTGTGCTTATTTTGTAACGAAGATGAAGCAGGATAATCAATGTCGTTATATCGTGTACCCAGAACTGTTGCATTATTATAACGATTAATCGACATTTCTTGATAACCATACATGGCAGTATGTGCACTTGTTGCCCATCCGGGTCTTTCCATAGCACCGTCGGCCAATGCATAGAAATATGCAGGATTGCTTTCAGGAGCAAAGTTAATGGCTACGTATTCTATCTCATACCATCCTGGATTCGGAACCTCTATACGAACATAAACTCTACCACAACCCTCAAAAGACATAAAACCATACTTGGATTCTTTCATTCCCTGAGCATCGAATGTTGCGCCATATACTTTTTTCAGTATTAAAGGTCCATTCCAAGGAGCATCGTAATACTTGTCTTTCGAACTGTCGTCTGTCGTATTGGTATTCTGATATTCATCTTTACTATGTCCTGGAGAGATGTATCCCCACGTATAGCCAAACCTACCACCATTGGTTTCATTAAACTCCATTACATTGCTAGAGTTACTTGTTTGCCACTTCTCAAACTCATTCGAGTTACGTGTAAAATCGCGATCCGGAATCAGACTTGAAATACTGGGATTGAGACCAACAGTTTCTTCGTTCAAGACCCTTACAAACTCAGTCTCTGGTATTATTCGCCACTGATACAGCTCGTCTATCTCTATCATATCGGTACCTACCTGAACCTTTGTCTTATTACCCCATGGGGAAACTGCGCTATTACTAGGGTTTCCTGCCGATGTCCAACAGGTTCGGTCATCATCGATATGCACATAATAGCCAGTCCCCTTAGTGTTAGAAGAATTGGTAACTCTCAGCTCGCCATAGGCCGCACCTAAACGGAAAGTAATGCTTTTTGGATCATAATTGTCATATAAGTCACTTGTTTCTGTATTTGTAAACTGCTGCGACATACGGAAAGTATAAAATTCGCTTTCAGGCTCTGTCTCAACACGCTCGAAGTCCCACTTTGAATAATCCTTATGTCCGTCCATAATAGTGGTTAAGCTTATCCTTCCGGAATTCCATCCATCACCTTTTGTAACCCTTGGAACATTAAGCGTAAATCTACACTTTTTATCACTTCGGTCTTCAGTAATATGTGGATTAATTCTAAGTTGCCAGTCATTGTTACCAGGACTTGTTTCCTCTAATATTAGCATCATCTGGCGGCCGAAATCCTCGTAGAACAAACGTCCTTCCATACCCCAGTCACCACCTTCTATTACAAATCTGTCAGTACCTACATTATACAGATAAATGGGAATGCCGCAATCTGCATCGGCTTGCCATTTGCTATTCTTATAAGTATACGTCTGCTTAATCTTGGGATAATTTGCATTTAACCAAGTATCATCGCCAATATGATCCACGATGTCCTGCACATTAATACCGTGCCATTGGCGAGTGGTTGAGTGTGCGTGGGTGGTTTGCGAATATACGTCAACTGAATATAATAGAATTGTCAACAATGTAAAAAACAAACAGATTCTCTTCATCTTTATCTCCATATTTATCCTTAATCGAGCACAAAGTTACGAAAAAATCACGAAATATATGTTTTACAACATAAAAAATATGTGTATTTAGCAATATCATATACAGAAATAGGTCGTGACACATTTTTTTGTACACAGAGCCCCGTTTTCTCCTCCACACAGAAAAATTTTCTGGAGTGCGGAGGAAAAAGTTCTCGAGCGAAGAGGAGAAAAAAAGCGTATGTGAAGGGGTTATGGAAGAATCCTATTAAATACAAAAATTATGGCACTGGGTCGTAGCCGTGACCTCCCCAGGGGTGGCAGCGCAGGATGCGGCGGATGGCAAGCCAGGTTCCACGGACGGGGCCGTGCTTGCGAAGCGCTTCAACGGCATATTGGCTGCATGTGGGAGTAAAGCGGCACGAAGGCGGTGTGAGCGGGGATATACAGCGCTGGTAGAAGCGTATCGGCAATATAAGCAGGTCCGTTATGATTGTCCTGAGGATATGCATGTGGTGGTATGTATCTTGTTGAGAATGTTCCGGATACTGGACATTACAATCTGACTGTCCTTGTGATGGTTGGAGAGCCAGATGAAAGCAATGTCTAAATGCGGTTCCAGATCCTGCAGAATGTGCTTGTTCAGGCGGTAGGCCTCGCGTATCTGACGCTTGACGCGGTTGCGGTCTACTGCATGGCGGAAATGATGCTTGGATGCGGTGGCAAGGATGCGGTGGCACAATTGGTCATTAGGCCTGTACACAGCACGTATAGGGTGACAGGTAATGCTACGGGAATTCCCGTTTTGGAATAGTTGGCTGACGGCTGTGCGTCCCGTGAGTCGCTGGCCCTTGGGAAGGCTGTTAGCCCTTGGCATCATTCTGCTCTTGGATATAGGCATCGAGTGCAGCTGTTATGCTGGGATATTGTGGTGTGGGAGCCTGAAGGTCAAGGCGCAGTCCTGCATCGCATATACTGCGGGCGGTACCGGGACCGAACGAGGCTATGCGGGTGTCGCCCTGCTGATAGCCGGGGAAGTTCTTAAGCAATGACTGGATACCGCTGGGGCTGAAGAATACGAGCATGTCGTAGTCGAAAGGTTCGTCCTTGGGTATCTCGTTGCTGACCGTACGGTACATTATTCCCTCGGTGAAACTGATATTTTTCTGCTTCAGCAACTGTGCAAAGGATGTATTGTGGACATCGCTCTGCGGTATGAAGTAGCGCTCGGTCTTATGGCGCAGGATAAATGGCATAAGGTCGTCTATCTTGCCGGTTTCACCATAGAATACCTTGCGCTTACGATACTGTACGTATTTCTGGATGTAAAGGGAGATTGTCTCAGTGATGCAGAAATATTTCATGTCATCGGGAATCTCGACTCGCATCTGCTGGCACAACTGAAAGAAATGGTCGATTGCATGACGGCTGGTGAAAATGACTGCCGTATGCTGGGAGATGTCTATGTGCTGATCACGGAATTCGCGTGGAGTGAGGCCCTGTACCTTGATGAATGGATGAAACACGATTTCCACTCCGTGCTTGCGCATAATGTCATAATAAGGAGATTTTTCTGATGATGGCTTGGGCTGCGAAACCAAAATCTTCTTTATCATAATTTTTTCAGTTGTCTTGTTGTCCGTTTATACTGTCATTGCATCGGCAATACCATTCATTATTTCCCAAAGAACAAAGATAGGTATGGCTTCGAGGGCACAAAGGTATGACAATAAATGTAAAATGCCATACAATTTCGGGAAAAATATCTGGTATGTCTTGATGATTAGCAGCATTTTTGCCGAAATGAGTATAAGAACTGTTACCGACAACATATAAACAGGCGGTAAATCAAGGTATAGGCATATAAGGGTAACGGGTAGAACAGCCAACGTTTCGAGGTACAGGATATAGCAACATGCCTTATACCACTGTTGTCGGTTTATTTTGTCAAAAAATACCCAGTTGACAAAGGTGTACAGGAGATGTCTGAGAAGAAAAAAGGCATAGATGCACCCTGCACATGCCAGCATCAGGTAATGTGGCGGCATATTGCCAGGCATGCGTGTGTCAAGTATATTGTGCCGGTAATAGTAGAACAGCATGCTGCCAAGTATACCTAATATTATTATAAGGAACAGGGGCAGACTGCGCTCTATGGCGGTAGTCGTACCTTGCTGGTTCTTTTTCTGGTGTTCGGGAAGAAAGAAGTCGTGCGACTGTCCTGAGAGGAATTTGCGCGTCTTGCGCATCAGTATCATGATGACGATACAGCATACCATAACAATAGTGTTTATGGCATCGTCGCCCTTCATATTATAGGCAAAGTGCTCTGCAGCATATCCGTTGGGCCGGACACTGGCCTCGGGGTGCAGCATCCGGTCTTGCCGGAAACGCCCCTGTTTCCAATAACAGGGCAGATTATATGCCGCGCTGTCGATGGTGTCTTTCGTGGGAATGCGCATTCGCTAACGTAATAAAGGGAGGAACGGTATATCAGATCTTGGCAAAACGTCGTACGCTACGATTCCACAACGGGGTCTCGAGGGCAAGGCGCAGGGCTTCCTGCGGTGTGCTTGCCACGATGAACGTATCCATGTGCTCCTGACGCAGGAAATTGTCGTTGGCTGCTTTCTTCATGCAATCAAAAAGCGGGTCGTAGAAACCGTCGGTATTGAGAACGATGATGGGCTTCAAGTAGAGGCCCAGCTGTTTCCATGTAACGAGTTCGCAGAATTCTGCCAAAGTGCCGAACCCGCCAGCCAGGACTATGGCAGCGTCCGAAAGCAGCATCATCTGTTCCTGACGGGTATGCATGTCACTTGTAGGGATGATTTCCGTCATTCCCTTGTGATCCCAGCCTTCGTCTATCATGAATTCGGGGATAATACCTATGGTCTTGCCGCCTGCCTGCATACATGCATCTGCGGCCGCCTGCATCAGTCCCATGTTGCCGGCTCCGTTGACAAGGGTCAACCCTTGCTGACCCATGAGTTGTCCCAACTCACGGGCAGCCTGAAAGTATTTCCCGGGTATCTGGTTACTGCTTGCGCAGTATATACAGATGGATTTAACCATAGCGGACTACAGGTTGAATGCCTGCTTAATCTGATTTACGTAATCGAGTTTCTCCCAGGTGAAGAGTTCGACCTGGACTGTTTTGTTACCGTCATTGTACTTTGACTCGAAGGTCTTGGTAACCACACGCGGTTCGCGGCCCATATGGCCGTATGCCGCCGTTTCCTCGTAGATAGGATTGCGCAGTTTCAGACGCTGCTCGATGGCGTATGGACGCAGGTCGAATATCCGGGATATCTTCTGTGCTATCTCACCGTCGCTCATTGCAATGTGCTTGCGACCGTATGTCTGGACATATATGCTGACTGGCTCTGCTACACCGATAGCGTATGAGAGCTGTACAAGCATCTCGTCGGCCACACCTGCCGCAACCATGTTCTTGGCAATATGGCGTGCTGCGTATGCCGCACTGCGATCCACCTTCGAGGGATCCTTGCCCGAGAAGGCTCCACCGCCGTGAGCACCCTTGCCGCCATAGGTATCGACGATTATCTTACGGCCTGTAAGGCCAGTATCTCCATGAGGACCGCCAATTACGAACTTGCCTGTAGGATTGACGTGATATGTGATATCGTCTTTGAACAGGGCAAGTATTTCGGGGTTGTGGATGGTAGCCTTGACACGCGGAATCAGGATATCTATTACATCCTGACGTATCTGCTGCTGCATGGCTTCGTCGGAAGCGAACTCGTCATGCTGAGTGCTGACTACAATGGTGTCGATGCGCACAGGTACGTTGTTGTCGTCGTACTGGATAGTTACCTGACTCTTGGAGTCGGGACGCAGGTATGTCATAACCTTGCCCTCGCGTCGGATAGCTGCCAATTCCTGCAGCAGACGGTGGCTGAGATCCAATGACAGGGGCATGTAGTTTTCGGTTTCGTTTGTAGCGTATCCGAACATCATTCCCTGGTCGCCGGCGCCCTGGTTCTCGCGGTTCTCACGTTCAACGCCACGGTTTATGTCGCTGCTTTGCTCGTGAATTGCACTGAACACTCCGCATGAGTCTCCGTCAAACATGTATTCGCTCTTGGTATAGCCTATGCGGTTGATGACCTCGCGGGCAATGCGCTGGAGGTCTACATAGGCTGTAGTCTTGATTTCACCAGCGAGAACGACCTGCCCTGTGGTTACAAGGGTCTCGCAAGCCACTTTGGCCTGCGGGTCAAAGGCAAGGATTTTGTCAAGTACTGCGTCACTGATCTGATCGGCGACTTTATCGGGGTGTCCCTCGGACACGGATTCGGAAGTAAATAGGTATCCTTTCATAATTAATCAGTTGTCAAGTATCTCCTGCAATGGTATCATGACGAAATCCCTTTCGTGCATGCGTGGATGCGGGAGTGTAAGTTCGGGGGTATTGATTTCCAGTTGGTCGTACATGAGTATGTCGATGTCGATTATCCTGTCTTGATAAACGGGATTGCCGTTCTTGTCCCTGGAAGTCTTCTTCTTGCGTCCCATCTCCTTTTCAATCTTCTGCAATTCTTCCAGCACACGTGTCGGTGACATCATGGTGTGGACGAGACATGCAGTATTGATGTATGCATTCTTGCTATCGTAGCCCCAGGGCTCTGTCTCGATAAAATCGGCGACACGGTAGACGGAACCGATTCTATCGTCTATCAGGGTCAGGGCCTTGCGGATATTGTCCGCACGCTCTCCCAGGTTGCTTCCAAGTGCCAGATACAGATTGTGAGTCATGGGATAATTTAGGTATTAGTCGTTGATGATGAGCATTGCATCGCCATAGGTACCGAAGCGGTAGCGCCTCTTTGGGTCTTTTTCGTTAAAGCGCATTGCCTCTTTATAGGCTTTCATGATAAGCTCGTAGCCTCCGTATGCAGCTGTAAGCATTAGCTGCGTGCTGACAGGCGGATAGAAATTAGCTACCATTGCATCTGCCAGGTGGAAGTCGTACGGCGGGAAGATAAAGCGGTTGGTCCATCCGTCAAAGGGTTTCAGGTGACCATCGGTGCTGACTGCCGTCTCCAATACCCGCTGTACAGTAGTTCCGACGGCTACGACCTTGTGTCCGTTGTCGCGGGCCCTGTTTATCAGGTTACATGCTGCCTCGTTGACGTGCATCTCCTCGCTGTCCATCTTATGTTTTGTGAGGTCCTCGACATCAATGCTGCGGAAACAACCCAGGCCGCAATGCAGAGTGACGAATGCCTGCTCGATACCGCGTATTTCCATAATCTTGAGCAGCTGTGGAGAAAAATGCAGGCCTGCAGTGGGTGCTGTCACGGCACCTTCGTTAGCGGCAAACACGGTCTGGAAGTCCTCTAAATCCTCAGGTTCCGATGGGCGCTTGATGATTTCACGCGGCAGCGGAGCCTCGCCCAATGCAAACAGCGCATGCTTGAATTCCTCGTGCGGGCCGTCATACAGAAAACGCAGGGTACGGCCACGGCTGGTGGTATTGTCGATGACCTCGGCCACCATACTGTCGTCCTCGCCAAAATATAGCTTGTTGCCGATACGTATCTTGCGTGCAGGGTCTACCAGCACATCCCACAGGCGCATGTCGGGATTGAGTTCACGAAGCAGGAACACCTCGATCTTGGCACCCGTTTTCTCCTTGTTGCCGTACAGGCGTGCCGGAAAGACCTTGGTGTCATTGAAGACGAATACGTCCTTCTCATCGAAGAAATTGAGTATGTCGCGAAAGGATTCGCGATGCTCGATAATACCTTTCTTTGCATGGACAACCATCAGGCGGCAATCGTCGCGTGTGAAATACGGGCGCTCCTCGCCTTCTTCAAAGTAGCGGGGATACTGTGCTACTCTGTCGTCTGGCAGACGGTACTTGAATTGTGATAGTTTCATATTTTTGCTGTTTCGTTGTTTTCTGTTTGCGGATGGTCTGCAAGCCACGCAGGGAAATTGTCGATTGTGATACAGCCATCAAGGTAATAGTCCCCTACTCTGGTCCTGCACAATTTGGTAAGATGTGCTCCTGATGAAAGTGCCTGTCCTATATCGCGAGCCAGTGCCCTGATGTATGTCCCCTTGCTGCATGTCACCCGTATGTCAAGCGTCATTGCCTGTGGGTTGAAGTCAAGGACTTCCAGTTTGTCAATAACAAGAACCTTGGGCTTCAATTCGACTTCCTGACCCTTACGTGCCAGGTCGTATGCCCTGTGTCCGTCCACCTTGCATGCAGAGTATGCAGGCGGAACCTGTTCGATGCGGCCGACGAACTGCCTGAGGGTGGTATTGATCAGTTCGCGTGTTATGTGTTGTGTCGGGTATGTGGCATCTACAGGGGTTTCCAAATCGAAGCTGGGTGTTGTCGAGCCTAACTGGAGGGTGGCCTCGTATTCTTTGGTGCCGGCCTGGAGAACGTCAATCTGCTTTGTAGCCTTTCCCGTGCAGATAATAAGCACGCCGGTAGCCAGCGGATCGAGCGTCCCTGCATGCCCGACCTTGAGCTTCTTCTGCCCAAGATGACGGCACAGCAGATAGCGCACCTTGTTCACAAGGGCAAACGACGTCCAGGTGAGCGGTTTGTTGAATGCAAGTATTTCTCCAGTCCTATAGTCCATCTCGTCAGATAATGGTGCTTGCAAGAATTATGCTTCCGACTATTGCACAATATACACCGAAGTACACCAATTTGCCCTTCTTTACTATGGAAATCATCCATTTGCACGCCAGACAACCGCTGACGAAGGCTGCGATGAAACCTATGGCCAGGCTTGTCACTGACATGCTTCCTGCTGCAGCTTCGGTTCCGTGCTTCATGGCTTTCAACACGTCCAGAAGCGCTTCGCCAAGGATGGGAGGAATTACCATCAGGAACGAGAACTGTGCAACTTTTTCCTTCTTGTCACCGAGCAACAGTCCCGTTGCGATAGTTGTACCGCTGCGGCTCAATCCTGGCATTACGGCTAATGCCTGGGCAATTCCTATGATGAATGCATCCAGGATTCCGATATTCTCTTTCCGTCGCGGGCGTGCATAGTAGCTCATCGTAAGCAGTGCTGCGGTGATTATCAGGCAGAATCCGACAATAACCAGTCCGCTGCCGAATATTTCCTCGACGGTATCCTTGAAGAATACACCTACAATGCCTACTGGTATCATGCTGACAAGAATGGCCAGGCAGTATTTACGTTCATCGCTGAGCAATGGGGCGTTGGTATCAACCAGTCCCTTCAGAAGCCACCATATCTCCTTCCATAATATGACTATGGTACTAAGCACTGTAGCAACGTGTACGGCTATGGTAAACGTAAGGTTCTCTTCTCCGCCCAAGCCGAAAAGGGTGCCTGCAATTGCCAGATGCCCGCTACTGCTTACTGGCAGATACTCGGTAAGGCCCTGTATCAGGCCCATGAGCAAAGCTTGTATTTCGTCCATGATATATTGTTACAATTATGAATTATGAATTACCCTTAGGCTTGTGCATGATGCCGAACATCATGAATATGAACCCGGCAAAGCATACCAGCGGAGCTGTACGGATACGTGTGTCACTGAAGATGTCAGGATTAAACGACTCCTCGGTACTGCCGCTACCGCTCATCAGGATGAAACCGGCAATAATTATTATCATTCCGATGGTCAGAAGGATGTAATTTGTCTTGTCAAATGCAAATTTTTCCATATCTGGTCTTTATTATTTGTAACTTGCGTTTACTTGTACAGGTCATGCTCACGCATTCTGAGGAAATGCGTTACATTCACAAATGTGCAGAACAATGTTATAACTATGCTGAAACCAAGTACCACGCCTCCTGTCATCAGTACATTCCCGTCCGTGATATATTGCAGGATACCCGGTACGTTTCCCTTAAGCCAATAAAGGATTCCGTACAGTACTGCGTCGGCAATTGCAGCTGCTACAATTGCTATCATCATACCCCGGAGCATAAATGGCCGGCGTATGAAATTCCAGCGGGCTCCTACAAGTTTCATGGTGTTTATGACGAAGCGGCGGCTATAGACACTCATTCTGATAGTGTTGTTGATCAAGCTGAGGCTTACTATGGACAAAAGCGCAGTAATGACAAGCAGGACAATTGTTATCTTGTGCAAATTGTCATTAAGGCTGTCTACCAGGTCTTTCTGGTATATGACGTCAGTTACTCCGTGTTCGTGACGCAGTTTGTCTGCAATCCATTTGAGGCTGTCGGCATTGGCATAGTCCGAATTCATCTGCAGCTCCATTGAAATGCAGAAAGGATTGCTGCCCAGGAACTCGCTTGGGTCTATTCCCATTGATTCGACCTGTTCCTTCAGGGCTTGCTCACTGCTGATGAATGTCACGTGATGGACATATCTGCGCTTCATGAGCCTGTTCTCCAGGGAATGCGCATCTGCAGGCTTAATCCCGTCGGCAAGGACTACAGTTACGGTCAGGTCTTCGCGAACACTGTCGCGGATTTCCTTGGCAGTGAGTACAAACAATGTAAGGATACCAAGCAGGACGAGTACCATTGTCGCACTTATTGTGCTGGTTACTGCCTGCCATCGCAGTATAGTCTTGTGTCTCATATAGCTATTCCTTTTAGAGTGGCACTGGAACTTTCGGTTATTCTAACCATAACACGATCTCCGATATGATGACTGCCCCTGTCAATAATCACCACCTTGTTTTGTTCTGTCCTGCCGAACAACTGCTCGCGGCTGCGTTTGCTTACACCTTCAATAAGAACCTCGTAATCCTTTCCTGCACATCGTTGGTTACTCTCACGCGATAATTCGTTCTGCAGCGCGATAAGTTCGTTCAAACGGCGGATTTTTGTCTCTTCGGGTATATTGTCGGGCAAGTGCTTGCTGGCATATGTGCCGGGACGTTCGCTGTATTTGAACATGAAGGCAGAGTCAAATCCGACTTCCCTCATCAGCGACAGGCTCTGCTGATGATCTTCTTCTGTTTCATTGCAGTATCCTGCAAATATATCGGTCGAAATGGCACAATCAGGTATAATCCGGCGTATTGCAGCAATCCTGTCCAGATACCATTCGCGTGTATATTTGCGGTTCATCAGTTTCAGGATATTGTTGCTTCCGCTCTGTACCGGAAGATGGATGTGTCTGCATACGTTCGGTTCCTGGGCAATAACGTACAGTGTCTCGTCACTCATATCCTTGGGATGTGACGTAGTGAAACGTACGCGCATCCCCGGAACTTCCCTTGCAACCATTCTGAGCAGGGAAGGGAAATCGACGGTCTGTCCGCTGTTGCTGTCTGTCCATCGGTAGCTGTTGACATTCTGTCCGAGCAAAGTAACCTCCTTGAAATTACGGTCAACAAGATCACGGCATTCCCTAAGGATGCTTTCGACGTCACGACTACGCTCTCGACCGCGCGTGTACGGCACAATGCAGTAATGGCAGAAGTTGTTGCAGCCCCGGGTGATACTTACAAAGCCGCCGATATGTCCAGTATGCAGACGTTGTGGAACTACATCAGCATAAGTTTCCGTAAGAGAGAGTTCGACGTTGATTGCCTTATGGCCGCACTCGACCCGGGCAAACAAATCCGGCAAGGACATATATCCGTCGGGACCGACTACAAGGTCGACTCCGTATTTGTCAATCAGTTCCTCCCTGACACGTTCAGCCATACAGCCTATCACACCGATAATGAGTCGCCGGGCTTCGCTACGCCTACGCTGTACGCTGTGCATGAATTCCAGACGCGAGAGTATCTTCTGCTCCGCATTGTCGCGCACAGAACAGGTATTAAGCAACACTGCATCTGCCTGCTCTATGGTTTCGCACACTTCATAGCCGGCCATAACCATCACCGAGGCGACAACCTCGCTGTCGGCCACATTCATCTGGCAACCGTATGTCTCAATTAATAACTTCTTCAACTCTTGTTTCCTTCCGCTCTTTAATCAGTAAAGGGGAAAACACCTCTTTTTACAGAAGCGCTATCCCCTTTGCAGGTGGTTGGGCTACCCGGTTTCGAACCAGGACTAAGACGACCAAAATGTCTTGTGCTACCATTACACCATAGCCCAATCCTATGCAAATCATAGCTCGACAGAACTTTCATTTGCGGTTGCAAAGGTACGAAATTATTTCTTATATCGCACCTTTTAGGGGATTTTTTTACTTAACCATCAGTAGGAAGTAGTTCTTCTTGCCTGACTGTGCCAGAAGGTATTTGCCATCCAGTAAGTCTGCCTCGGTAAGCATCTTGTCGAAAGCGGCAAGCTTCTCCTTGTTGACCGAGACTCCACCGCCCTGAGTAAGTTTGCGCATCTCGCCTTTAGAGGGGAAACACTGTGCATGTTCCACCAGAAGGTCTACCGCCCTGACGCCTTCGCCCTGGAAAAGTTCGCGGTTGACCTCGAACTTCCTGACTCCGGCAAACACATCCAGCAGGGTCTTCTCGTCAAGTTTCAGCAGACTCTCCTTTGTCGACTTGCCAAACAGAATATTGCTGGCTTCCACTGCTGCCTCATAGTCTTCACGGCCGTGTACAAGTATAGTGACCTCTTCGGCCAGACGTTTCTGAAGGATACGGCGTCCCGGATCCTGGCGGTGCTCCTCAATCAAGGCGTCGATTGTCTCCCTGTCCAGGGACGTGAATATCTTTATGAACCTTTCGGCATCAGAATCTGCCACATTCAGCCAGAACTGGTAGAATACATATGGCGTTGTACGGTTACGGTCCAGCCAGATGTTGCCGCTCTCGGTTTTGCCGAACTTTCTGCCGTCAGACTTTGTTATCAAAGGACAAGTCAGGGCAAAAGCCTCGTTTTCACTGCCCAGTTTACGACGAATCAGTTCAGTACCTGTTGTGATGTTACCCCACTGGTCGCTGCCCCCCATCTGCAATTTGCAGCCTTTTGTCTGATACAGGTACAGGAAGTCATAGCCCTGAAGCAACTGATATGTAAACTCGGTGAATGACATTCCGTCCTGGAATTCTCCGTTCAGGCGACGCTTGACAGAGTCCTTTGCCATCATATAGTTCACGGTGATGCACTTGCCGATGTCGCGTGCGAAATCCAGGAAGGTAAAATCCTTCATCCAGTCATAGTTATTGACCAGTTCTGCCTTGTTCGGTGCATCGCTGTCAAAATCCAGGAAACGCGAGAGTTGCTCCTTAATGCATTTGACATTGTGACGCAGTGTCTCCTCGTTAAGCAGATTACGCTCCTGACTTTTGCCTGAAGGGTCGCCAATCATACCGGTTGCACCACCGATGAGTGCCAGGGGCTTGTGACCGCAACGCTGAAAGTGACGCAGCATCATTACACCGCACAGATGACCGATGTGCAGACTGTCAGCCGTAGGATCAATACCCACGTATGCCGTCTGCTGGCCGCTTTCCAGCATCTTGTCCGTACCAGGCATCATTTGGTGAATCATGCCTCTCCAGGTAAGTTCTTCTACAAAGTTCATATCCATTTATAAAATTTACGGTCAGTTATGCACTTCCCAAATGTCATTTGTTTCCAATAATTCGGCAAAGCTATGGTATTTCTTCTGAGCCTTAACCTCCTCGATCTGAGCCTCGACAGCATCGTTGTATGTCGGAGCTTCAACGTCACGGATTACTCCCAACGCTACAGGGAATCCGTCACCGTCACCCATCATGGCAAGCTTCAACTGCAGGGTATTATCCTCGCAGTGAGCATCATGAACCAGGACATCTTCCATTGTAATGCCATCCTTGCCAATCTCGACGATCTTCAGTCCAAAACCGTCCTGGACAAGGCCGTATTCGCTGTTTTCACCGAATACCAGCGGCTGACCGTGCTTGACATATATGGCGTTCCTGGCGCGCTCTTTCTTGTCGTAGACACTCGCATGACAGCCGTCGTTGAAGATTACGCAGTTCTGCAGAATCTCGCAAACACTTGCGCCCTTGTGACTATAGGCTGCCTTCAGAACCTCGACCGTACCCGGGGCATCCGTGGCGACTGCACGTGCAAAGAAATGTCCGCGGGCACCGAAACAGAGCTCTGCAGGACGGAACGGATCCTCGACTGTTCCGTAAGGGCTCGACTTGCTGACAAATCCCCGTGGGGACGTCGGGCTGTACTGACCCTTTGTAAGACCGTAGATACGATTGTTGAGCAGTATCATGTTCAGGTCTATATTACGACGGTTGGCATGAATAAAATGGTTACCACCGATAGCAAGACCATCGCCGTCACCGCTGATCTGCCAGACAGTCAGACGCGGATTGGCTACCTTGCACCCTGTAGCAATTGCAGCAGCACGTCCGTGAATGGTATTCATGCCGTATGTAGCCATATAGTGAGGCAAACGACTGGAGCAGCCGATACCCGAAATGACAGCAATATCCTTTGGAGCAACACCTATCTCGGCCATTGCCTTATGTAGATTTGCCAGGAAGAAGTGATCACCGCATCCAGGACACCAACGTGGCTGTCCCTTTTTGAAATCTTGAGCTGAATATGCCATAATTGTTGTCCTTTTTCCTATTTGTTGATAATTGTGTTAAAGGCCTTAACCAGATCTGCTACCTTGAACGGCTGACCCTTGACCTCGTTGTACTGTGCCGGACAGAAGCCGTCGACCTTCATGCGAAGCCAACCTGCAAGCTGTCCCATGTTCTGCTCTGCCACAACTACATGCGGATACTTGGTCAGAACCTCTGCTGCATTGGCAGGAAGCGGGTTTATATAACGGAACTGGGCAAGTGCCACCTTCTTTCCATCGTTACGCATCTGGTCCATTGCTGCACGCAAATGACCGTATGTTCCGCCAAAGCCTACAATCAGGAGGTCGGCATCATCCTTGTCGCCCTCAACCACAATGTCCGGCACAGGTATTGCATCAATCTTTGCCTGGCGTTTGCGGGTCATGAGATCGTGATTTTCGGGATTTGTAGAAATAGCGCCTGTCTTATCGTCCTTCTCAAGTCCGCCCAGAATATGTTCGAAACCCTCGCGTCCCGGTACCGCCCAGTAGCGTGTGCCGTCTTCCTTACGCATATATGGGGTCCATGTCCCTTTCATTTCCTCGGGAACGTACGGCGGATTTATTGCCGGATATTCCTTCAGGTCCGGCAACTTGAAGGCACCCGAACCATTTGCAATATAAGCATCGGTCAGCAGGACAACAGGTGTCATATGCTCCAATGCTATCTTCGATGCCTCGTATGCCGCATCAAAGCAGTCAGTAGGAGAGAGCGCTGCCATTACAGGCATCGGGCTGTCACCGTTACGGCCAAACAGCACCTGCAGAAGGTCTGTCTGTTCGGACTTTGTCGGCAGACCGGTAGCGGGACCGCCGCGCTGCACGTCCAGGACCACCAGCGGGAGCTCCATGATAACAGCAAGATTCATAGCTTCGGACTTCAGACATATACCAGGGCCCGAAGTACTGGTAACAGCCAGGGCTCCGGCAAACGATGCACCCAGCGAAGATGCACATCCGGCAATCTCGTCCTCGCACTGAACGGTTGTTACGCCCAATGACTTGTGCTTTGAGAGTTCGTGCAGGACATCTGTAGCGGGAGTGATGGGGTATGAACCGAGATAAAGCTTCAGACCGGCTTTCTCGGCAGCAGCGATGAAGCCATAGGCCGTTGCCTTGTTGCCTGTAATATCCATATAGCGTCCGGCAACCTTTTCCTTTGTCTCTATGCGATACACATTGTGTGCACTTGAGTGCGTATTGTGCCCGTAGTCGTAACCTGCCTGGATTACCTTGATATTTGCCTCTGCAATATTTGGTTTCCTGGCAAATTTTTCACGCAGGAAGTTGAATGCAATATTCAGATCCCTGTCAAACAGCCAGCATACAAGACCCAATGCAAACATGTTGCGACACTTCATAACTGCCTTGTTGTCCATACCTGTATCTGCAAGACAATCCTTGACCATAGTCGTCAACGGGCAGGAAATCACACGATCCGGGTCAATACACATCTCACCGAGGTAGTCCTCGCTTTGGAACTGTGCCTTTTCAAGATCCTTGGGACCGAATGAGTCAGTATCTATGATGACTGTAGCATTTGACTTGGCATACTTCAGTTGTGTCTTCAGCGCTGCTGCATTCATTGCTACAAGCACGTCACACAAATCGCCTGGCGTATAAACCTTGTCGGCACCAATATGCACCTGAAAACCGCTGACACCTGTCAATGAACCCTGCGGAGCACGTATGTCTGCCGGGTAGTCAGGGAAAGTACTGATACTGTTACCTACTGTTGCGGAAATAGTAGAGAAGATGTTTCCGGCCAACTGCATGCCGTCACCGGAGTCTCCAGAGAATCGTACAACGACCTCGCTTAACTCTTCAATATTCATACTTTAGATAAATAAAAACAGTACCCCCGCCGGGAATCGAACCCGGATCAAAGGTTTAGGAAACCTCCGTTCTATCCATTTAACTACAGGGGCATATAGGCGCGCCACAGGTTGCGCGCGCCTATATATATAATGTATATTCTATTTCTTCTTGCTCATTGTCAGGTAAGCAACAGGAGCAGCAACGAAGATAGAGCTCAGTGTTCCGAAGATAACACCCAGGATCATTGCGAAGCTGAAACTGATGATAGAACCTGCACCGCCGCCAACGATTCCTATCAGGAAGATGACAGCCAGAACAATGAATGTAGAAACAGATGTATTGATTGTACGGTTCAATGTACTGTTGACAGATGTATTGAACAGTTCCTTGCGATCGTGTTTCGGGAACAGTCCGATATTCTCGCGGATACGGTCAAACACAACCACCTTGTCATTGATGGAATAACCTATAGCTGTCAGAATAGCACCGATAAAGGTCTGGTCAATCTCCAAAGAGAACGGCATCCAGCCCCAGCACAATGCATAGGCACCCAGAATCAGCAGGATATCAACAATCAGTGCAGTGATTGCACCAATAGAGAACGACAAGTTGCGGAAACGTACAAAGATGTAGGCGAATATTGCGATGAATGCAAATATGATGCTCCAGATAGCGCCTCGGGTAATGTCCTCAGCTATTGAAGGACCTACCTTCTGCGAACTGATAATGCTGCCGCCTGCACGTTCGTCACGGTTAATGAACTGCTCCAGAGTCAGATTCTTGTCAAGCATACCGCCATCCTGCAAGGCCTCGAACAGCTTTGACTCTATCTCGCTGTCAACCTCGACACTCTCCTCGTCAATGCGATAGTTGGTGCTTATACGCAAGCTGTTGCCCTCGGTACCGATAGCTATGGCACTGGTATTGCTCTCAGGGAATGTCGTTGCCAGAATAGCATTGGCATCACTGGCCTTGACCTGATGCTCAAACAGGACAACAAAGTTACGACCACCTGTGAAATCAATGGACTTGCTGAAACCGCGTACAGACATACCGGCAATTGCAACTGCAACCAGAATGCCGAAAACAGTGAAGCTCGTCTTGTAGGCGCTCATAAACTTGTATGCAGGATCCTTGAAGCTGAGCAGGTTGCCAATATGTGTCTTGAACTTCAGGTTCAGCCACTTGTCACGGGCCATCATTGTAGTATAGACCAGACGTGTCAGGAACACAGCGGTAAAGAAGCTGACAACAATACCGATAATCAGTGTTGTAGCAAAACCCTTGATAGGACCGGTTCCGAAGTAATACAGAATAATACCGGTAATGATGGATGTCAGGTTAGAGTCAAAGATTGCACTGAAGGCATTGCTGTAACCCGCAGCAAGAGCCTCACGAACCTTCTTGCCGGCCTTGATTTCCTCCTTGGTACGCTCGTAAATAAGCACATTGGCATCTACTGCCATACCCAATGTCAGCACCATACCTGCAATACCGCTCATAGTCAGGGAAGCCTGGAAACTGGTAAGGATACCAATAGTGAAGAACAGGTTCAGAAGCAGGGCGCCATTGGCAACCATACCGGGAACGATGCCATACATGCTTATCATGTAGAACATCAGGATAATGAATGCTATTACACAGGACCAGACTCCCAGGCGGATAGACTCGGCACCCAGTGTAGGACCTACAATCTCCTCACTCACAATCTTTGCCGGAGCAGGCATCTTACCTGACTTCAGAACATTTGCAAGGTCACGTGTGTCCTCGGCAGTAAAGTTACCGGTAATCTGGCTGTTACCTCCGGTTATCTCGCTCTGTACGACAGGGGCACTGTATACGTTATCATCCAAAACGATGGCAACGCAGCGCTTCAGGTTAGCCTTTGTCAATGCAGCCCAGCGGCGTGCGCCCTCGACATTCATCTTCATGCTTACGCATGGGCGGCCGTTCTGGTCAAATTCGTCCTTGGCATCAGTAACCACATCGCCCTCAAGAGGTGCACGTCCGTTACGCTCGGTAACCTTGATGGCATACAACTCGTATACATTGGCATACTCTCCGTCGCCCATTCCCTTGACACCCCATTTCAGACGCAGGTCAGAAGGCAGGATTTCCTTAGCCTCAGGTGTATTCAGCAAATTGTTGATAGCCTCCATCTCACGTTTGGTTGCATATCCAACTACACAGCCTTCACCACCGTTTACGATATTCAAGCGACTTGCCAGAGGATATTCCTTGTTGGCCCTGGCGATTGATTCTGTGCTCTTTTTTGTCTCGGCATCGGCAGTATTTGCCGTCCCCAGGGCTGCTGCGAGATCGGCCTTTGCAGTTGAATCAACGGCCGTAGTGTCCTGAACCTGATCCTCCTCAACTGTTGCAACTGATGCCAGTTTGCGGTCAAGCTGTTGCAGGTAAGGTGCAATCTCGGCACTGGTATACGTCTCCCAGAACTCCAGGTTTGCACTACCCTGAAGCAGTTTACGCACACGCTCCGGTTCCTTGACACCGGGCATCTCTATCATGATACGGCCCTCCTGACCTTCCAAGGCCTGGATGTTTGGCTGTACCACACCGAAACGGTCAATACGGGTACGCAGAACGTTGTAGCTATTGTCAATAGCACTCTTCACCTCCTCGCGCAGTACACGTACTACTTCGTTGTCAGTACTCTTTGTGTTTACCTTGTCACGCAACTGCTGTGTTGCAAAAAGCTCTGCCAGAGGCTTGCCTCCCGACAGATTCTCGTAATCTTTCACAAACAGGGTGATAAAGTCACTCTGGCTTTCGGAAGCCTGCTTCGTAGCTTCCTCTACAGCCTTGCGGAATGTCTCGTCGGTTTCCTCTTTGTGGTCAGCCAATGCCTTGATGACGTCTGGCACGCTAACCTCCAGGATTACATTCATACCACCCTTCAAGTCCAGGCCCAATCCGATACCCATTTCGCGGCATTCCTTCAGAGTCCAGATACCGCAATAGACCTTGTTGTTCAAAAGGGAGTCCATGTAACGGTCTGCAGCCTGCTGGTCAGTTGCAGCCATCTCCTCATACTTGCTCTCAAAATGGTTTGTCACCACCGAGAAGCTAATGTAAAAGAGACACACAACAGTCAGCAAAATTGCAAAAAACTTTACAAATCCTTTGTTTTGCATTGTTTTGTCGATTTATTGTTATTTTTAATTTTATATCGATATAATAAGCCAAAAAGCACGCAAATATACAACTTTTTCATGCTTTGACAAAGTTTGAGGTTAAAAAATATGTCCAAAACGGCTCTTTGTTGTCAAAGTTGTATACGAACCAGTACCGGATAGTGGTCCGAGGATGCAACAGACCTGTCAACACGAGCATCAAAACTGTCAATATCCTTACTCACAAAAATATGGTCTATGTGTACCGGAAAACCGGTTCCGTTAAACGAAATACCAGCTCCCCAGCCACTTTCGCGCCAGGTATTTTTCAACAATGACGAGAAACGGTTGTAAGTATATGATATAGGCGTGTCGTTCATGTCGCCGCAAAGCAGGATGCGTTCACCGCAGTTCTGTCTGATAAAATCACAAATGCTGTCCGTTTGCTGCTGGCGTTTGGATGCGGCAGCCATAAGGCGCGACAAAACTATCCGTCCGCTACTTTTCAGCAAATGCTCGTCTTTATTTTTCAATGCAAGCGAATAGTCCTGCTTCTCCTCAACACTGATATGGTTGCTTTGCAGATGTACATTAATCACCAGAAGCGTGTCATTCCCGTTTGTAACCCTACATGCCATACGACCGTTT
The DNA here is from genome assembly GCA_017617635.1 of Bacteroidaceae bacterium. Lineage (GTDB taxonomy): Bacteria > Bacteroidota > Bacteroidia > Bacteroidales > Bacteroidaceae > Physcousia. The sequence goes on from JAFZVW010000006.1 coordinate 36,850, forward strand.
CCGCTATAATCCGACCGGCAAGCCTGCTCATCTACAAAGGGCAGGCGTGATGCTATCAGCAGTTCGCCCGAACTGTTTGTGGCATAGCCCATAGAGTCAAGCTTATTGTTCAGGAGCACGCCTTTGGTAGATTTTTCCGCATATTCCTGCAGACAAATTATATCTGCATTACTCCCGACGATGAAATCAATGATTTTATCGCTATCAATGGAATCTGACGGATCCTCTGCCATATAGTGCACATTATATGTCAGTACATGCACGGTGCCCTCTGGAGCATCCTTGGGAACATTAATGCTCCAATAGTCCAGAACAAAATTTGAACAGCACACTAACCCGATGACCGAAATGGCAATCCATCTCCACGACGTGGCAATCCAGACAACAACGAACGCCACGTTGACAAACAGCAAGACAGGGAACAGCAAGCCCGCCTGAGCCAGGCGCGGATGTTCCGACGGCTCCAGGTACACACTCAGGCATACCGCCCACAGCAGAAGAACCGTTGTTACGTTTGCTCCTGCCAGACAACTTACCCATAACCGCTTTAATCCACGGCACAGATTTGATTTAGTGGCGGCTGTAGACATTGAAATTGTTTTTGTCCTTTGGCTTGAAACTCCGCTTTATCTTCTGGAACATGCCACTGTTACCGCAGTCCTTCCAGCTTAAAAGAATCAGGAAGCCGAACAGCATTCCGCCCAGATGCGCATAATGTGCCACTCCGTCATTGCTTCGGGCCATCATAAGTTCCAGTACGGCATAGCCAATTACAAAATACTTGGCCTTAATAGGGAAAGGAATTGGAAACACAAACATACGCTCCTCGGGCAACAGCATTCCAAAAGCCAGCAGAACACCGTACACAGCACCGCTGGCACCAACAGTCGTCCATGCATTGATGTCTATAGCCATCCCGTTGTATATAGCAAAGTCACCATGTATCAATTCACCCAAATGTCTCGCCGTATCCGTATGCTCCATACCCATGTAATTGATGTATTGTACCAATTCCTGACACAGTCCTGCGCCCAAACCGCATGCTATGTAGTAGAACAGGAAACGCCCGCTTCCCAGAATCTGCTCTATGATACGGCCGAACATCCAAACCGCAAACATATTAAAGAAAATATGCTCCAACGAACCATGCATGAACATGTATGTGAACAACTGATATAGCCGGAAGTCGCTTGCCATGAAGAAATGGAGTCCCAGCATATCATTAAGGTCCAGGTTATATCTTTCCCCCACTATCAGGCCCATAAAGCAGAGCACATTGATAATTAGCAGGTTTTTTGTTACAACAGGCATCCTGTACATTGCAGTATTAGTCTTATATTAACTAAAATTATGGCGCGAAGTTACGCTTTTTTTATCAGATACGCTATTTATGCTATTATTTCCACTATTTTTTTGATTTTTTTCATATTTTTTTTCAATTAAAACTTGGTTACATCCTTGAGTTTGCCTATATTTGTCTCGAAATATTATTTCACTTATAACATTTTTAACCAAAAAAAACTATGAACAAGACAGAATTGATTAACGCAATCGCTGCAGAGGCAGGCTTGACAAAGGCTGCTGCAGCAAAGGCTTTGGCTGCTACAACAAATGCTATCGCAGGTGCCCTGAAGGCTGGTGACAAGGTTGCTATCCTCGGTTTTGGTACTTTTGCTCCTGCTGCACGTCCTGCACGTACAGGCAAGAACCCACGTACAGGTGAAGTAGTTAACATTCCAGCAAAGACGGTTGCTAAGTTTAAGCCAGGTAGCGAATTGGCACTCTAAGCCGATTCTACCAAGAAACAGAATCCCGGGAGTCAGACTTCCGGGATTCTTGTTTTATATTTATATCTGTACCTGATTAAAATCCAAAATTCAGACTTGCACAAACAGCATGCATTCTATTTGTTTCTGTTTCCTTGAACTTGTGTGTCAGCACATATGCAAGACCGACAGAATGTTTCTTGTTGAATTTATACTCTGTTCCGATGCAAGTACGCAGTTTGTCCATATTCATGCCATTTGACAGATTGTTATGGAATTCAACAGATACGAAAGGATTCCAATTTATACCTTTGCGTGCCATCTCGATTTTCAGGCGTGAGCGTAGGACATGGCTGTTCTCCTCTTCTTTTTTATCAATTTCTGTTGTATAGCTCTTCAATTCACCAGTAGATTTAAAACGATACTTGTGTTGGGTATAAGACTCCTCGTATCCATAGGTATACTGATACCTCTCACGGACGGATACCTTTACCCATCCAGCAATCTTATATCCTCCGGTAACCTCCACGTTCACACGGTGTCGGGGTGTCATGTAGGCTTCATCCAGATTATATCCGTTGTTGCGCTCTTTCTTCTTTTCGGGACTGTACGAGCCCATAAACATATACGAGGTGCCGAACTTCAGGTATTTGTTTAGCTTGTAGTTCAAACCGACACCAATATGCAACCTATCCAGATTATAGGCATTGTCTTGTGTGCGTAGCCCCCCTTCAAGACTGACACTGAAATTCTTTGGCAGAGCCTTTTCGGCACCAAGTTCAAACCACATACCGAAGTCGTCGTCCCCTTCGGCCATAACATTGGATGGAAGCAACAGGGCAACTGCAGCCAACAAAAACACGTAAACTCTGGTTTTCATAGGAATATACATTTGGTTTACCTTATTCTATTTTATTTCAGTTTAGGCAAGCGGCCCATACCCTCAATACTGCTGGTACGGTCCATATCCTCATCATAGTAGATACGGATGATGACACTGTCCTTCAGGAAATCGATAGTTCCTACCTCGATACTCAGGATCTTCAAGCCGGTACGTTTCTCCAAATCGGCAATCAGTTCCTGACGCTTTTCGGGGTGAACCAGATTTACATTATCATATTTTATATATTTAGAACAATGCTCGTTCAAAAGCTTGCTGCTTTCAAACAATGCAGCGAGACCGACGAAAATCAGGTTGGCCAGGATTACGGTCACGATACCTATACCCTCCCAATAATCGCTCTTGGGGTGATATTCGGCCTTGGACAGGGCATTTACCACGCTGACCGCCACAAGCATGAACAGATATGTCATCTCCCTGATGGGAATTGCCTCGGTGCGGTAGCGTATTATACCGAAAATGGCAAAGAGTCCCAACGCTGCACCGGTATGCAAACTGTCACCTCCCATAAAGCTTACCAGCAGGAAGATGCTCATACTCATAATTATAAATATGAACATATAGTCGCGACGACGGCTCTTGGGATAATAGAATCCGCGTGCAATTACACCGACTACAACAGTCGTAATGACAAAACGTATAAGCAACGACAGTAACGAACTGGTGTCAATCAGCGTCATGCCTATAGTCTGACCAAAAAGTTGGTTAAGTTCTTCGATATTCAGGCTCATAGGATTAAAATATTTTTATTTGTTTTCACTTATTTTCTGCAAGCTCTTCAGTTTCGGCTTGAACCTATTCCGTTTCAGGTTTGGATTAGTCAATACACTTCCGATACAGTATTTCGAGAATCCGTGCGGCTTGATACGCAAATCCCTGAGCAATGCCAGTATGGGACTGTACACATTTCCGTCACGCTTCAGTTCCACTATTACCAGATTGCCCGTATTGTCTTCCCTGTCAGTATCAAAGTTATGGAAGTGGATATCAAAGTCAATCGTCAGGCGCTCGCTCTTGCCGTAATTGACCAGTGTGATACGGTGGAACTGATTCTGCACCGTAGGATGTATCTCTTTCAAGTTACGGCATACCTGGTCTTTCAGAAAATCATCGACCATAATCGCCGTTCCCTTCATATCACCTATTTCATCTGCCTTTATATCCTGCGAAGCCACCAGGATGCGCTTCTTCTTCGTACGCTTGTGGTTATTCTTTGTCTTAACCTCCAGGAACGTATCAAGGCTGTCCATGTAAGTACGGACTCGGACCTTCTGTCGCGGAGCCCTTCCGTTATGGTGTTGCAGGTAATAGAAACAATCCTCTGTGTCCCAATACGTAGTCTTATAGCTCGCAATACGGTTTCCACAGTGGAACTGGGCATAATAGTGACCCTGACACAGTTCCAGAAGCTTGACCAGACGTTCCTTGGTAGTTACGAATTTGGTATCCGTACGGTTCATCAGACGAATTTCCTTCATCTGTTCCAGAGTTATAGGCTCCAGTTGTTCCAACAGTTCCCTTATACGCCGGTCGGTAGTTGCTGTGGCAGACACTTTCAGTAGTTTTGATTGTTACAAAGCGCGGTAAACTACGCTTTTTCCACCGCAAATGTATAAAAAAAATAATCTTATCAGTCATAACCTCTTGCATTTTTCAAAGAAAACACCTACATTTGTCTCAGATTTAACTATTTAATATAATATGACAGACACAAAGACTATTCTTCTGGAAGCAGAAGAAAGGATGGAAGAGGCAGTAATGTATCTCGAAGAGGCTCTGGCGCATATCCGTGCAGGCAAAGCCAATGTCAAGATACTGGACGGTATCCGTGTAGACAGCTACGGCAGCATGGTTCCACTCAACAACGTAGCAAGCATCAACACCCCCGATGCCCGTACCATTGCAATCAAGCCATGGGACAAGAGTATGTTCCGCGTTATCGAAAAAGCAATTATAGACAGCGAGGTAGGCATCACACCTGACAACAACGGTGAGATAATCCGTCTGGCTATTCCGCCTTTGACCGAGGAACGACGCAAGCAGCTGGCAAAACAGTGCGGCAAGGAGAGCGAGCAGGCAAAAGTCAGTGTCCGCAATGCACGTCGCGACACAATTGACAAGTTGAAGAAGTGCATCAAGGAAGGACTCAGCGAGGATCTTGAAAAAGACGCAGAGGCAGATTTGCAGAAGATGCACGACAAGTTCATCGCCAGGATCGAAGCACTTCTGGCAGCAAAGGAGAAAGAAATAATGACAGTCTGATGACGGGAACCGTAATCAGAAATACAGGAAGCTGGTACGTTGTCCGGACGGGCGACGGCCAGCTTTTCAATTGTAAGGTCAAGGGCAATTTCCGGCTCAAGGGAATACGCAGCACCAATCCAGTTGCCGTAGGCGATGTCGTGGATATATCCCCGGGAGCCGATACCGCCTTTATCACCGCCATACACGACAGGCGCAACTATGTTATACGCAAGGCCAGCAACCTCTCAAAGCAGAGCCATATCATCGCAGCCAATGTGGATCAGGCCGTTCTTGTAGTTACGCTCAGGCATCCCGAGACAAACACCACATTTATCGACCGTTTTCTTGCCAGTGCCGAAGCATACAGGATTCCTGTCCTGCTCGTATTCAACAAAGTCGACCTTCTTGACAAGGACGGCATGCAGCAGCTGAATGACATATCCCGATTGTACCAAGGCCTGGGTTATGCCTGTTTTGCTGTAAGCGCCATACATTCACAACTATCCACGCTACACGAGGCTCTTAAAGGCAAGACAACGCTTTTCAGCGGCAACTCAGGCGTAGGCAAGAGTACGCTGCTCAACGCGCTCATTCCCGGTATTGAAGCCAAGACCGCAGAAATCAGCGCCTCACATGACACAGGCATGCATACCACCACATTCAGCGAGATGTACGATCTGCCCGATACCACAGGGGCGATAATCGATACTCCCGGAATCAAGGGGTTCGGTACTTTCGACATTGAACCCGAAGAAGTCAGCCACTATTTCCGCGAGATATTCACCCTGTCCCGATCCTGTCGCTTCGGGAACTGTACACATACACACGAACCGGGTTGTGCAGTACTTGCCGCACTGGAACAAGGCAGGATAGCCGCATCACGCTATCAGAGCTATCTGTCCATGATGCAGGACAAGGACGACGGCAAATATCGTGCTGCATTCTGAAACAACCATTCAACAACCCTGGAACAACTCTGGAACAACTATTTAACAATCTTGTTCCTCGGGTGATGGCACAGGATTTCCTCCCTCAGGTGTCCAGTATCCAGATGCATGTAAATCTCAGTGGTGCTGATATCCTCATGCCCCAGCATTTCCTGGATGGCGCGCAGGTTTGCACCACCCTGCACCAGATGCGTGGCAAAACTATGTCTGAATACATGTGGCGAGATTTCCTTTTCTATACCGGCATTACGCGCATGTTTCTGGATATAGACGAACAGGCTGATGCGTGACAAGGCTTTTCCGCGGGTGCGTGACAGGAACACATAATCCTCATAACCCTTACTTATCCGTATATGGCAGCGCACGGCAAACCAGTTGTGCAATTCCTGTATTGCCCTCGATGAAATGGGGACCAAACGTTCCTTATTACCCTTGCCCATCACCTTTATAAAGCCCTCGTCCAGATACAAGTCAGACATTTTCAGGTTACATAGTTCGGATATACGCAAGCCACAACTGTACAGCACTTCAATTATACAATGGTCACGTACACCTTCCGGCTTGCTCTGGTCAATGGCACTCAGGATCCTGTCTATTTCCTCAAGACCCAGGACCTGCGGCAGATGTTTGCCTATTTTCGGCGATTCCAGCAATTCAGTAGGGTCCTGCTGTACCTCACCCTCCAGTGTCAGGAAATGGTAGAAACTGCGTACACCCGACAAGATACGCGCAATGGAACGCGCCGAAACACCGCTTTCCTTCAGTGTACCGGCGAACAGATCGAAATCACGCAGCATAACAGTACGGAAGTCAATTCCGTTGTCTGCATAGAAATTGACCAGCTTCTGCAAGTCACGCGAATAGGCATCCAGTGTGTTCTCACTCACCGATTTTTCCAGGCGCAGGTATTGCATGTATCGCCTCAGGATAGCAGCATCTATGATGCCGCTGTTGCTGATATTTGTCGTTTTTTTTGCAGTCATACCGCGTGATTTTCCGTTGTTCCTTTGGAGTTATGGGCCTATAATTGTATATTTGTACCCATGAAGTAATGCAAAATTAAGAAAAAAGTATGAGAATCCAAATCATCAACGGCCCAAATCTTAATCTGCTGGGCATCAGGGAACCTGAGATTTATGGGAAGAAAGGTTTTGAAGAGTATCTGCACCAGTTGCGTGACATGTTTCCCAATGTGCGTATTGACTACTTCCAGAGCAACGTGGAGGGAGAACTTATAAACATGATTCACGAGGTGGGTTTCGACCGTGACGGAATCGTGCTCAACGCAGGTGCATACACACATTACAGCCTTGCCCTTATGGACGCCATCAAGAGCGTAAACGCACCGGTTGTCGAGGTACACATCAGCAATGTGCATCAGCGCGAGGAGTTTCGCCGCCACAGTGTAATAAGTCCTGCCTGCAAAGGTGTTGTCTGCGGTTTCGGCCTGGACAGCTATCGTCTGGCTATCGAAGCCCTGCTCCACCTCCAGTAATGGAATTGGACAAGTACATACTTGACCACATTGATCCTGAAGGCGAGTACTTGCATCAGCTGTGGCGCGCCACTCAGATGAAGCTGTCCTATGGTCAGATGGCCAGCGGACATCTGCAGGGACGGCTGCTCAAGATGCTTGTCAGGATGATTCGTCCGCAGCGCGTCCTGGAGCTTGGAATGTTCAGCGGATATTCCGCCTTGAGCATGGCCGAAGGCCTTGAGGACGGAGCAGAGCTGCACACATTCGAAGTATTTGATGAAATCGAGGATTTTACACGTCCATGGATTGAAGGCAGCCCGTATGGCAAGTATATCCATATCCACATAGGCGATGCCCTTGATCTTGTTCCGCAGATGGATGTAATGTGGGATTTGGCTTTTATAGATGCCGACAAACGCGAGTATGTACAGTATTACGAGATGATTCTGCCCCGGCTTCGCAAAGGAGGCTATATCCTTGCCGACAATACCCTATGGTATGGACGTATAACCGAGGAAGTACGTGAATCAGACCTTCAGACCATTGGCTTGCAGAAGTTCAATGATATGGTAGCACAGGACGACAGAGTCGAAAAAGTCATTCTTCCACTCCGCGACGGCCTCACAGTGATTAGAAAGAAATGAAAAATGAAGAGTTCATAAAGAAGAATCGTAAATCGTAAATCGTACATAAAAGATGGAAACTACAAGACAAAATAAAATAGCGCGCCTCCTGCAGAAGGAACTCAGCGACATGTTTCAGCGTCAGACAGCGGCAATGCCCGGAGTGCTGGTCAGTGTCAGCAAGTGCCGCGTCAGTCCTGACATGAGTATTTGCCGTGGGTATCTCAGCGTCTTCCCCAGTGAACGCGCCGAAGAAATAGTAGGTAACATCAACGCAAATGTCAAGTCTGTCCGTTTCGAGCTCGGCAAACGTGTCCGCATGCAGTTGCGAATCATCCCCGAGCTCAAGTTCTTTGTGGATGACAGCCTTGATTACGACGAACATATTGGTGAGTTATTGGCGAAATAGCAATGTTGGTCAAAACATATAGCGCATCGGTTCAGGGCCTTCAGGCCGAGCAGGTTACCATCGAGGTAAACGCTTCGCGCGGAATACGCTTCATCTTGGTAGGACTGCCGGATAATGCCGTCAAGGAAAGTCACGAGCGTATAATGGCAGCCCTGGACAACAGCGGTTTCGACTATCCCTCGCGACAGATAACCATCAACCTTGCACCTGCCAGCGTACGCAAGGTAGGCAGCGGTTTCGACCTCCCAATGGCTATAGGCATCCTGGCAACTTCGGCAAAAGTCGATGCCAGCCGGCTCGACAGAATAATGATGGTCGGCGAACTCAGCCTTGACGGATCAGTACAGCCGGTATGCGGTGTCCTGCCTATTGCCATCAAGGCACGTGCCCTGGGATACGAGTCCCTGTTCGTACCCAAGGGCAATGTTCAGGAAGCCGCAGTAGTAAACAACATCAAGGTCTATGGCGTCGAACACCTGTCCGAGGTTGTCGGTTTTCTGAACGGCACACACCAGCTTACACCAACACAGATTGATACACGCAAGGACTTCTTTGACCGTCAGCAGCATTTCGAACTCGATTTTGCCGATGTCAAAGGTCAGGACAATGTAAAACATGCCTTGGAGATTGCTGCGGCAGGCGGGCACAATCTTATTATGATAGGCCCTCCCGGCAGCGGAAAGAGCATGATGGCCAAGCGCCTGCCAGGCATTCTGCCTCCACTCACACTGGAGGAAAGCCTCGAGACAACCCAGGTACACAGCGTGGCAGGCAGGTTGCGTCCCATTGAATCAGACGAAGGAATTCACTGTTCGCTCATAGCGCAGCGACCTTTCCGCAATCCCCATCATACAGCCAGCCAGATAGCATTGGTAGGCGGTGGCAGCAACCCGCAGCCGGGTGAAATAAGCCTCGCCCACAATGGTGTCCTGTTTCTAGACGAGTTACCCGAGTTCCAACGGAGTACGCTCGAAGTGCTTCGCCAGCCTCTGGAAGACCACCATATCACCATTAGCCGTATCAAGGACAGTGTCGATTACCCATGTAATTTCATGCTAATCGCATCCATGAATCCCTGTCCCTGCGGATACTACAACCATCCCACCAAGGCATGCGTATGTACCCCGGGGCAAATAGTACGCTATCTGAACAAAATCAGCGGACCGCTTCTTGACCGTATCGACATACACTGCGAGATAAATGCCGTGCCGTTTGCCGAACTCAGCAAAATGCAGCCAGGCGAATCCTCAGCCGTTATCCGCGAACGCGTCATCAAGGCAAGACAAATACAGGAAGCCCGTTTCAAGAATTTCAAGGGTATCCACTGCAATGCACAGATGACAGAGAAAATGCTTCACCAGTTTGCCGAACCTGATGCCGCATCGATGGAAATGTTGCGTATGGCGATGGAAAGGCTAAAATTATCAGCTCGCGCTTACAGCCGAATACTGAAGGTCGCCCGTACCATTGCCGACTTGGAAGGCAGCGATACAATCCAAAGCCATCATATTGCCGAAGCCATCGGTTACCGTAGCCTCGACCGCAGCGACTGGGCAGAAAGATAAAAGCATTGACCAGTTGCAACGACGGATTCCGCCCGTTCAGCTTCTATAAAATGAACATTACTATATACACACTTACATCGGCATTGCATGACGAACAGTCAGTGGCTGCATCCACACATCTGTTCCTCACATCATTAGGCATTGACTACGATATGTGCGGTTCGGACTTTTCCACCTATGGACAGTCCGTTCTCGACCTTATCTATGTCCGTACAGGAGGCACCGAAAACATCTTCCGGCAACTGCTCCCAAAGATACAGTCCTCAGGCAAACCCGTTCTACTGCTAACCTCCGGTACAAGTAACTCACTGGCTGCCTCCATGGAAATCCTCTCCTTCCTGCAACAGAACAATATGCAAGGCGAGATACTGCACGGACAACCGCAATATATTATCAAGCGTATCAGCGAACTGCAACAGCTGGCACAGGCCAGGCGCAAGCTGCAAGGCTGTCGCCTGGGCGTGATTGGGAAACCATCGGACTGGCTCATCAGCAGCGCAGCCGATTACCAGACAGTTCGTAACAAGCTGGGAATAGAACTCATCGACATTCCACTGGACGAAATAAGAAAGGCCATAGGCAACACCGCTATTGATGGGGGCCAACAGGGAGCCATACGGATATACGATGCACTGAAACAAATCGTTGAGAAACATAATCTGCAAGGGTTTACCCTGCGATGCTTTGACCTGTTGACAGAACTACATAACACAGGATGCCTGGCATTGGCACAACTCAACAGCGAAGGATTGGTAGCAAGTTGTGAAGGTGATATTCCTGCCATGCTTTCGATGACTGTAGTACGAGCGCTATTCGGAATCTCGGGATTTCAGGCCAATTCTGCACACATTGATGTTGAAACAGGCCAAATGCTCCTGGCACATTGCACAATACCGCTGGATATGGTAGAGCGATACGAATATGACACTCATTTCGAATCTGGCATAGGCGTAGGCATCCGCGGTTATATGCCGGCAGGACCTGTAACAATATTCAAGTTGTCAGGCGACATTACGCGCCACTTTGTAGCCGAGGGTCAGCTGCTGCGCTGCGAGTCACGTCCCAACCTGTGCCGCACGCAAGCCATTGTGCAGTTCGACAATCCTGCCGAGACTAGATACTTCCTGACCAACCCAATAGGCAACCATCATATCCTGCTGCCCGGCCACCATGCCAAATTGCTTAACGAAATGATAAAAATACTTTAAAAATGGATACAGTAATATTCCTTGGATTCAGCCTACATGCATGGATAACCATCGTAACCGTGCTGGGGATGTTCACCGTTATGCTTTTCACCAAGCTTCGCGCCGACCTGGTATTCCTCGCAGCCATCGGCATCCTGTTTGTGACAGGCGTGCTTGACGCCAAAGAGGCATTCTCCGGCTTCAGCAACACATCCGTTGTCGTGATAGGCGTATTGTTTATTGTTGTGGCAGGACTTACACATACAGGCGTACTGCAATGGATTGTCAAGAACCTGTTAGGTCAGCCTACAGGATATGCCAAGGCCGTTGTGCGCCTGATGCTTCCGGTAGCCGCGCTCAGTTCATTCCTCAGCAATACTACTGTAGTAGCCCTCTTCGTCGGCATCGTCAGGATGTGGTCCAAGAAACTGGGCATTTCACCATCCAAGTTGCTGATACCTCTCAGCTACGCCTCCGGCATGGGTGGTATCTGTACATTGATAGGTACACCGCCCAACCTTATTATCTCGGGCATGTATACCGAGCATACAGGCCATGTCATGAACGTGCTGGCACCTACAATACCAGGCATATTCTGCCTTTTCATCGGCATACTTACCGTTATCGCCTTCCGGCGCCTGCTGCCGGAGCGCCAGGCACCCGAGTCAGACACCGAGGACACGGTCGAATATACCGCAGAGCTGATTGTTCCGTCTACCCACCAGTTTATTGCCCAGACAATAGGGCAGGCAGGCATGTACAACGTCGATGGCTGCCGCCTGCTTAAATGGCGTCATTTCGACAATTATCCTGTGCCCATCAACGAAGACGAAATCCTGATGGGCGGCGATCATCTGCTCTATGCAGGACGGACACAGGCAATCATCGACCTTTCCAAGGAACACGGGCTGATTCTCGGCAACGAGGTTGTCAACGTCGGACGCGGAACCGCCATTTCATCACTAATCATGATAACGATGGTAGTAATCTCGGCACTCAATATCATGCCGTTGCTGCAGTGTGCCTTCATCGCCGCAGCTGCAATGCTCATATTCCGCTGCTGTACGCCCGACCAGGCAATGAAATCCATCAACTGGGATATCCTGATGGTATTTGCAGGCTCCGTCGTACTGGGACTTGCCATACAGAAGACAGGCATTGCCGAGCGAATGGCCTTCGGCATCCTGGACATCTGCGGCACCAACCCCATCGTGGTAATGACGGCAATATGCCTTGTCGGCACATTTGTCACCGAGTTTATCTCCAATACCGCCGCAGGCGCAATGTTCTTCCCCATTATGTACGAGGCAGCAGAGAAACTCGGCTATGAGCCCTACCCCTTCCTTATCGCCCTGATGATCAGCGTCAGCAGCAGCTTTGCAACACCTATCGGATCGCCCACACACATGCTTGTCTACGGCCCCGGCGGTTACCGCTTCAGCGACTTCATGCGCATCGGCTTGCTCATGAACCTCATCATCCTCGCCGCCAACATTCTTATCGTCAATATCGTATACCCGATAACACCCCTGAATCCGTAGAGAGAGATTGTAACTTATAGTGCACAAAAATGGGCAATAATGTTTACTATAACAAACATCTTGTTAGCGAAAAACGGGAACAGAACTTATGGCCATTAGTGATGTTCAAGCGTAATAAAATAAAAACAAGATACGTAATTCATAAATATTTTGTACTTTTGCGCCAACAAATCATACAATAAAGGAGAAAAGAACTATGGCAACAGCAATCAGAGCCATTCCAACACTCTACGGTGATACAGCAAAATCGTTTGAGAGCGAGGCTGAGCGCACGGAACAGAATCCGGGTACCCAGGATTATCGTAAAGAGGCAAAAGTGGTTTCGGATTTTCTTAAGACCTGCACCGTTCTATGACAGTTGAAGAACTCTTGGAGCGGTGCGACCTTGTTCGCGCCTCTGAGCAAAAACTTGCCGAGTGCAGAACATTTTGTTGTGGTGAAGAAGACATTGACGAATTCTTCGCCAAGGATTGTCTTGTCAATCAAAGCAAGCTGCTAGGTAAAACATATCTTTTCTGCCTGAAGGACCAACCAGACACTATTGTCACCGCATTTTCGCTATCCAACGACAGTATCCGTCTTACCAACCGCATCACGGATGAATATAAGGAGCAGTTCCTTGATGATACTGATCTGCGCGACAAGACTTTTAAACGTTTCCCTGCTGTACTCATTGGACGTCTAGGCACCAGCAGCAACTTTGCTGGTCAAGGCTACGGAACAGCCATTATGGATTTCATCAAAGTACTCTTTCGCACAAACAACCGTACAGGCTGCCGCTTCCTTATAGTAGATGCCTTGAATCGACCTGAGACTCTACATTACTACGAGAAGAACGGTTTCCGCTATCTAATTGATGACGAACGGTTAGAAGCAAAGTACATGGGTATTGGTGTTGCTAATCTACCACTGAACACGCGATTGATGTACTTCGATTTGCTGAAGCTTAATGTTAACGAATAACATCGCACTTTTTCATAAGCCATATCTCTAGTTCATCTCTAATTCATCTCTAGTTTATCCCTAGTTTCTCTCTAGTTTATAGAATTAGAGACATACTAGTGTGGAACTTGAGTAAAACAAAATAAAAAGGAGATGTAAAAGAGATGTTATTCCTTCACTCGTGAGGCCAAAACTTTTGGCTCTTGTCGAGTATCCCAGAAAAATGAGCGTAAATGCACCTCGGTTTTCTCGGTTTTCTTTCAAATCTCAACACAGGAATTTACTGGTGAGCCATTTTTATCCCCCATTTTTATTGTCGCTTCTGAAAAAATGTGTATTTTTGCTTTGCAAAATGTGCAAATTCTTAAAACCTAAATATACTAATATGAAAAAACTATTACTTTTATTCACGATGCTTATAGTCGGCATCGGGAGTACGTGGGGACAACAAGTGACAAATCGTGCCAGTGCAGGAGACCCCTTGACATTTAATGGATTTAAGGCACTTGCAGGCACAGGCAAACACTTTGCGATTGTAGCTTCTTCGGACAACACTTTGGTTTACCCAAAATGGTTCAGTTTTGCGACAGGAGGTTATCCAGAGACACTAACGACAGCACAGCTGTTTGACCTTGAAAACAGTGCAACAGGTGATGGTTGGTATAATATTAAGCGTGTCAGCGATGGCAAATATGTATCCACCGAAGGCGGTAACTTTGACACTTCTACCAAGATGGACTTCAAATTAGTGAACCGTCGATCAGGTGACTATGCCTCAGAATTTTCCAACTCAGATTTGCATGTCAGTCTTGACAATGCAGCAGGCAACCACTATAACGCCAATACAACTAATCTTGGATTCCGTGGAGGCACAGGTGGCTATAGTACCTACATTACCTACGGTCCACTCTATGTTGTTACTGTAAATTATATCGACAGCGATACAAAAGCCCTTATACAAACATCGGAAAATGTTATTATGTTACAGGGTACCATTCCTTCGCTTCCTGGTTATAATTTGGTATCAGATCCTACTTCTGGGGCTGGTATTACAAGTGATGGCACATATACATTTGAGTACACTCACAAGACAGGAGTCAGCGGTGATGATGCATGGTTGGATTATACATTCAACATGTCTACTATAGCAGCCAATACACATAACCCCGCAGACCGAGTAATCGACAATGCTGGCAATGCTGGTGTTACAGACAACAATCTGACGATAGATACAGGCTATGATACTGATAATAGTTACAACGAGGATGGTACTTTAAAAGTAATGTCAACACCATATCGTCGCATAACCTGGCCAACAAACTACACTGTTGCTGTTGCCGGCAATGTACCTGACGTAGCAAACGGGTGTCTTGTCGCATTTGGATCTACCACGGCAGGCAGCAAAAAATACCTTGCTATTATCCGCGGAGCAAATCAGAATGAAATAAAACTTGTCAAAGGCAGTGGGAACAGTGCTTTTGAAGTAATATCAACTATGACGGCATCAAATGCCACGGAATTATCACATCTTGTTGTATTTACAAAGACGGGAAATACATTTAATGTATATCTTGACGGTATAAACATAGCTCAGACATCATATTCCGAAACACTTGGTGACGGTTTCCAGATAGGTTCTATACATGGTGGCGTAACAAACACGGGTATTGCTCGCGTTGATCAAATGTCTGATGCAGCAAAGGCAAAAGTTTTTGCCAAGGCTATTCGCGTATATGACTATGTAATCACGGAGGAACAGATGGCTGCTCTTAAGGCTGAATTCCCATACGTTTCATATGGCGGCAAGTATTCACGCACAATTACCGAAAACAGCGATTTGTCAGCTACAGATGCATGGCTTAATGCAAGTACGCAAGGTAATGTCGATGTGCCCGTAAACGCTGTAGTAGGCGAAGTGACTTACTATCCTGATGTAGAGATTACTACAACTGCAGCATCAACTCTCACAGTTAATGCTGATATGGATGTCGAGAACATGGGATTCAAAGGTACCGGCAAACTCTCAATCGCAAGTGACGGCACACACAATATTCATGTATATGGTTCTGTTGCCGCAAATGCTCCTGTTTCGATAAAATACGGAGAGACAGACTTGAGTGCTGTTCCGGTTGCAATCGGTGAAAGCGGCTCTGTAGAGTTTGACTTCTCAGATTATGATTTCAGTGCAATAGTACCACCAGCTGTAATTCCACTTACTGGCAATACATCTGACTATGGAAACAAGGTAACTGGAATATATCCATCAAACGATACAGATCGTACATACGCAATTTCTCACGACGAAACCAGCAACAGATATATTCTGACTATTTCGCCGACTATTGCCTTCATGCAACAGCAGGTAATTGCCCTTGTTGCTCCATATTACAATGGACAATATGTAGGCACAGGCGTCGGAAAATATACTATTTCATTAGGCGAAACAAGTTATGCGAACATGGCTGATTTCGGAACAGCTGTGATGAGCTGGCAATCATTAGATGACTATGTCGAACCGACAATAACATTCAACCTGCCAACTACGGGTTACTACCGTATTAAGGGTTATTCCAACAACTACATAACCTCGAATACGGTAGGTTCTAATGCTTCGATGAACGGAACAGACAGCGAAAACAATATCGTTTACTATAGTGCAGATAAGTATCTCATTTTCTATGGTACTGGATACGGTCTTTACAATACAAGTATCGTTGCGCCCGTAGGTTCTACCTTAAATTCCTACACATTCAGCGAGGGTGTACAGAAAGGTCATTACTTTATCAAGTCAAACTATAGTGATGGTGGGCAGTATTGCTATGATAACACCAGCGATGGTACTAAGGTTGACCGCAACAGTTCTCCTGTTACAAGCGGCAACTACGAAACTGACTGGATTCTCGAGCCAGTTACTTCTCTTCCGCTCGAAACCACTGATGATGGCTATACATCATTCTCCGCTCCTGTAGCTGTGACCATTCCGGATAACTGCTATGCTTACATCGCAACAAGCGAAGGTACAGATGTTATCAATATGACTAAGGTTACAGGTAATGTAGCCGCAAATACCGGCATGATTATCAGCACAGATGGTATTGAAATAGCAGGACCTCTTTCATTCGAAATTGCAGAGAGTGGCACAGAGTATAGCAACCTGCTTGTGGCTAACGTAGCTGCTGCTAATGTATCCAAGACAAACAACTACTTCTTTGGTAAAGTAGGTGACAATTATGTATTTACACAGTTGTCAGGTGACGGAGATTATTATACCCTTCCCGGTCATAAGGCATATCTGAATCTTGGTGGAAATGCTGCCCGTTTGTCAATCAACTGGGGTGGTGACGATGCTACAGGCTTGAGTGAGCTCAGCAACGAGGTTATAAAGCTGAACGATGGCAAATACTACCAGAACGGCACAGTCATCGTTGTCAGGAATGGTGTCAAGTACAATGTTGCCGGTCAGACAATTAAGTAATTATTTAGAAAGAAAAAACTATGAAAA
>JAFZVW010000052.1 GCA_017617635.1 Bacteroidaceae bacterium
ATACTCCATGCGTATAGAATGAATGGATCTTCCATCTTCAATCATATGCATGAACTTCAAACATTCTGCATAACCATGCTTCTTTCTTTTTGACATAATAAACCCCGAAAGTTTTTTGTCTAACTTTCGGGGTTCACCTCATTCGGAGCCCTCTCTTTCTTTTTTTGCTATGTAGAATTTATAGAATTATTTCGACCGGGCAGTGGTCACTACCCATGATTTCCTGATGTATTGCTGCTGATTGGATTTGCGGCATCAGCCTGTTGCTGACTATAAAATAGTCTATACGCCAGCCAATGTTCCTGGCACGGGCATTCATGCGGTAGCTCCACCATGAGTACTGGTCCGCTGCATCCGGATGGAAGTGTCGGAATGTATCTGTGAAGCCGCTGTTCAGCAACAGGGTCATCTTTTCGCGCTCGGCATCGGTGAAGCCTGCGTTCAGGTGGTTGGTTTTGGGGTTCTTGAGGTCTATCTCCTCGTGTGCGACATTCAGGTCACCGCAATAGATAACAGGTTTTGTGCGGTCGAGGCACATTAGGTATTCACGTAGGGCGTCTTCCCATTCCATCCGGTATGGAAGTCGCTTGGGCAGTTGTCCTTTTTCGTCAGCACTCTGGCTGTTGGGTGTATAGCAGCATACAAGGTAGAAGTCTTTCATTTCAAGGGTAATGAGACGGCCTTCCTTGTCGTGCTCTCCAATCCCCATGCCGTATGTGACGTTCAATGGTGTGTGTTTTGTAAAGACGGCAGTACCGCTGTAGCCTTTCTTCTCGGCATAGTTCCAGTAACTTTGATAACCGGGGAACTGGAGGTCAATCTGACCTTCCTGCAGTTTTGTTTCCTGCAGGCAGAAGAAATCTGCATCCAGTGCCTTGAAGGTTCCGGCAAAATCTTTTCCTACAACGGCTCTCAGACCGTTTACATTCCACGAAATCAGTTTCATTGTATATATCTTGCTATTGACAGTACATACCCTTCGGTAGGGTATTCTTCTGTTGTTATTCTGATATTGGACAGGTTCTCGGGCAGTAGTATGCCCTTTATATTGTCTCGTATGCCGGTGCCTTGCAGCTTGAATACGGCTTCCTTCTGTGTCCAGAGCCGTGTGAATATCAAGTCAGAGCTGCCTATTTGTGACATCTCGTCATCGTTCATGCAGTATCGGGCTACACGCTCGCTGTATCTTCCCATGTCCTCAACATCAATTCCGACAGGTGCATCGTCAACAGCACATGCAACAATGCTGCGGCAGTGGGACAGGTTGAAATGAATGTCTGGATATTCCTGTAGTGACGGTTTCCCGTGCTCGTTTTCAAAGAATGTGGGCTGACTGATGATATTGTATTCCTTGTCCAATGCTTCCAAAAGCAGTAGGTATGACAGGGTACATTGTGCCTGCCCGCTGAAGTGCCTGTAACGCAGTGCCTTCTCCCTTCGCCATTGCGGAAGGCGTTGCAAATCGCGTTGCAGCTGTGCTTCAGTGTACGTCGTTAGTGAGTGTTTGAGATACAGCATTCTGCTCTGATTTGCGGAATTGGATATTGAGGAACTTCTTTATGTTGGTCTTTGGAATCTCGCTGTTTGCAGTACCTTTGATATGGTCTATTTCCCACCAGAGCATTCCTAACGCAAAGCAGAATGATACAATGTCGGACATCGGAATGCTCATCCATACACCGCGTTCTGCGTAGAATAACGGCATTATGACAAGGAATGGGATAAGGAAAAGCAGTTGGCGGCTGACACTGAGGAAGATGCTCTTGCCTGCGTGACCGATGCTTTGGAAGAAATTGCTGATTACCATTTGGCAGCCTACGATGGGAAATACGCTTACGCAGATGCGGAATCCCTTGCTGCCTATGTCGATGAATTGGGCTGATTCAGGTTCGGATTTATTGACAAACAGGCCAACGATGGGCTCGGGACAGAATACTCCGATGCAGAATCCCACCGAGGTGATGAGCGATGCTGCAAAAATAGTGTATTTCAGGGTCTTCCATACGCGTTCGTTCTGGCGTGCTCCCCAGTTGTAGCCTACTATAGGCTGCATACCCTGGTTTAGTCCCATGACTATCATCAGGAAGAGGAAAACTATACCGTTTACGATGCCGTATGCTCCTTTGGCAAGTCCGCCTCCGTATCTGGACATCTGGTTGTTGATGAGTCCGACGACAAGGCAGGCGCAGATGTTCATCAGGAATGGTGAGAGCCCGATTGTCAGGGTCTGGCGCACAATGGTTGCGTCAAGCGCGAATGTTCCGCGCTGAAGGTGCAGGACTTCGTTCTTCCTGCTGAAGACGGCCAGTTCGACGGCCAGTGAAATGGCCTGTGAAAGTATTGTGGCGATTGCCGCTCCTCGGATACCCAGATGGAAGGTCCAGATGAACAGCGGGTCCATTATGGTATTCAGGACAACGGTAAGTAGTGTGCATCGCATTGCCATGCGTGGATGTCCTGCGGCCCGCAGGACCGCATTAAGCCCGAAATAGCTGTGGCTGATGACATTGCCCAGGAGAATTATCTCCATATAGTCCCGGGCGTATGAAATGTCTTCCTCGTTGGCACCGAACAGGTATAGCATAGGGTCCATAATGAACCAGCATGCCAGTGTAAAGACGATGCCGAGAATAATGTTGAGTGTGACGGTATTCCCCAGTACTCGGTTGGCTGTGTCATATTTCTTCTGTCCCAGTCGGACGCTGATGAGTGTGCTGGCTCCAACACCTACCATGGCGCCTATGGCAATGCTCAGGTTCATGAAGGGGAAAGTGGTCGTGAGTCCTTGGATTGCAAGTACGCCTACGCCTTGCCCGATGAAGAAGCGGTCGACCAGATTGTACAGCGAACTTGCCGTCATTGCGATGATGGCAGGCAGGGCATAGCTGGTCAATAGTTTTCCGATGGGTTTCTGACCAAGTTCGGTAGGTGCTTTCTGGGGCATGGATTGCATGGAATGTCAGGTAAAATTAGTACTTTTTGACGAGATTCGGGTAGTGAACAGGCGGAAATGTCTTGCGTGTGCGCGTATTTTCTTAAAATATAATGCCATTGTGGTGTTTTACCAATAAGATTTAGTATCTTTGTCCACTGAAATGTGTATAAATAAAAATAAAAAACGAACAAGTTAAAATGAGCACACAAGCTGAAAAGATTCAGGAGTTGATTGAACTCCGTGCCAAAGCGCGTCTGGGCGGTGGCGAGAAGGCTATTGCCAAGCAGCACGAAAAGGGCAAGTACACTGCCCGCGAGCGTATTGCCATGTTGCTTGACGAGGGCAGTTTTGAGGAGATGGATATGTTTGTCCAGCATCGTTGTACCAACTTCGGTATGGAGAAGAAGCACTATCTGGGTGACGGTGTGGTTACCGGTAGTGGTACAATAGACGGTCGTCTGGTGTATGTATTTGCGCAGGACTTTACTGTAAGCGCAGGTTCGTTGAGCGAAATGCTTGCGAGCAAGATCTGCAAGGTGATGGATATCGCCATGAAGGTGGGCGCACCTGTGATTGGCCTGAATGACTCGGGCGGTGCCCGTCTGCAGGAGGGTATCAATGCATTGGCAGGCTACAGCGAGATATTCCAGCGCAACATTATGGCAAGCGGAGTTGTTCCTCAGATAAGTGCCATAATGGGTCCTTGCGCCGGCGGTGCTGTCTACAGCCCTGCCCTGACGGACTTTACCCTAATGGTCGAGAATACCAGCTATATGTTCCTGACAGGCCCCGGTCCTGTGAAGGCAGTTCTGGGCGAGGTGGTTACACAGGAGCAGTTGGGCGGTGCCAGCGTTCATTCTACAAAGAGCGGTGTCACTCATTTCACTGCAAGTACAGAGGAGGAGGCTATTGCCCTTATCAAGAAACTGATGAGCTATATTCCGCAGAACAACCTGGAAAAGACTCCTTTGGTTCCTTGTGACGATCCTATCGACCGTAAGGAGGATTTCCTGAACGAGATTCTGCCTGACAATCCAAACAAGCCTTATGATATGTACCAGGTTATTGCCAGTATTGTGGATAATGGTGAGTTTATGGAGGTTCAGCCTCGTTTTGCTAAGAATATCATTATCGGTTTTGCCCGTTTCAACGGCGAGAGCGTAGGTATCGTCGCAAACCAGCCCCAGCAGTTGGCCGGTGTTCTGGATTGCAATGCCAGCCGTAAGGCTGCACGTTTCGTACGTTTCTGCGACTCGTTCAATATTCCTATCGTTACCTTGGTTGACGTTCCCGGCTTCCTGCCAGGTACCGGCCAGGAGTACAATGCTGTTATCCTGCATGGTGCCAAACTGCTGTATGCTTACGGTGAGGCTACAGTGCCAAAGGTTACAGTGACTCTGCGCAAGAGTTATGGCGGTAGTCATATCGTAATGTCCTGCAAGCAGTTGCGTGGTGATGCAAACTATGCGTGGCCTAGTGCAGAGATTGCAGTAATGGGTGCTAGCGGTGCTGCGACTGTGCTGTATGCCAAGGAGGTGAAGGCTTTGAAGACCGAGGGCAAGGACGAAGAGGCAAAGCAGTTCATAGACGACAAGGTTGCCGAGTACGAGAATCTGTTCTCGAACCCGTATCAGGCTGCCAAGTATGGCTATATCGATGATGTGATAGAGCCTCGCAATACCCGTTTCCGTATTATCCGTGCCTTGGCTCAGCTGCAGAACAAGAAACTGACCAATCCTGCCAAAAAACATGGTAATATTCCTTTGTAGGCTAATTAAGTATAGACAGTTATGAATTTTCTTACAATAACAACAGATACATGGATGATGGCCGGCTTCAGCATTGCTGTGGTCCTCGGTATTCTGGTACTGCTGGTGATTGTGTTGAAAATATTCAGCGCAATTGCCAGTATGGGTCACATCAAGCGTTCTCCTCGCATTCTGGATATTAACGAGGCACCTGCACAGCCTTTGGCTGCAGGTGAGCCTGATTCCAGCCCTGAGGATGAGCGCCTGGCAGCTGTGGCAATGGCAATACATCTGTATCTCAGTAATCAGCATGACGAGGAAAGCGGTGTTCTGACCATTCCTATGCATGATTTGCTGGGCGGCTGGCATGAAGAGCTGAACAAGAGACTTTAATCGTACTTATTACAAGGACAATATTTGAAGAAGAAATGAAAGAATATAAATTCAAAATCAGTGAAAAGGATTATGCTGCTACTGTGGCTGAACATGAGGACGGAACTCTGGAGGTAACAGTAGACGGCAAGATATATAACGTGGAACTGCCTGAGCGCAAGAAGTCTCCTGCTCCGGTTGTGAAGCCTGCTGTGGTTCAGGCTGCTCCAATAGCATCTGCACCTGTGGCAGCCAAGCCGGCTAACAGTGCCAGTGCCAATGCTGTAATAGCTCCGCTTAACGGTAAGATAACACAGGTATTGGTCAAGGTAGGTGATGCTATTGCTGCCGGTGACACTGTATGCATGCTGGAGGCAATGAAGATGGAGAACAGTATTACAGCAGAATTCGGAGGAACTGTGCAGGCTGTTCTGGTTAACGTCGGTGATCAGGTTGATGGTGGTCAGGCTCTGGTGGAGCTGGCATAATTTAAAGTCATAGCTGGTAATTATGAAGAATATTAGGTTTTTCGTCATTATGGTATTGCTCATGATGGTGTCTTTGCCTGGTATGGCTATGGGATTTGACCCTGCAGATGCCTTGGAAAAGTTCACTGGTGACATGGGAATATCCTTTTTCTTTGCAGGCGAAGGATGGAAGAATGCCGTAATGATTGCTGTTGCCTGCTACTTGTTGTGGCTGGCCATTAAGAAGGAATATGAGCCATTGTTGCTCTTGCCTATCGCCTTTGGTATGATTCTGACTAATCTGCCTGGAGCAGGTATGTTCCATGGCGAACTGTGGAACGAGTTCCTGGATGAGAATAGCATACATCATCACGATTATGGCTTTATCATGAGCGAGGGAGGTCTGTTGGATATTCTGTACATCGGTGTCAAGTCCGGTGTATATCCGTGTCTTATTTTCCTGGGCGTAGGTGCAATGACTGACTTTGGTCCGCTGATAGCAAATCCCAAGAGCCTGTTGCTTGGCGCTGCTGCCCAGATAGGTATATTTGCAACTTTCCTTGTAACCCAGTGGGATTTTACAATTCCGTTTACAGACATCGTACCGTTTACATTTACTGCAAAGCAGGCTGCTTCCATTGGTATTATCGGTGGTGCAGACGGTCCTACGGCTATCTTTCTTACGACCAAGCTGGCTCCCGAGCTGCTCGGACCTATTGCCGTGGCTGCATACAGCTATATGGCCTTGGTGCCTGTAATCCAACCGCCTATCATGCGTCTGCTGACGACCAAAAACGAGCGTATGATACGTATGGCTCAGTTGCGTAATGTTACCAAGCAGGAGAAGATAATCTTTCCGATTATCGTTGCCATAGTAGTAAGTCTGATTCTGCCGAGTGCAGCTCCTCTGATAGGATGTCTGATGCTTGGTAACCTGATGAAGGAAAGCGGTGTCGTAGAGCGATTGAGCAAGTGTGTCCAGAATGAACTGAACAATATTGTCGTAATCTTCCTGGGTGTTACTGTCGGTGCTACGGCCACGGCCACGGCATTCCTGAATATACAGACAATCAGCATATTGGTTGTAGGTATTGTGGCCTTTGCATGCGGAAGTGCAGGCGGCATCCTTATGGCCAAGCTGATGAACCTGTTTCTGAAGGAGAAGATAAATCCGCTGATAGGTTCAGCCGGCGTCAGTGCCGTTCCCATGGCTGCACGTGTAAGTCAGGTTGAGGGACAGAAGGCAGATCCACGTAACTTCCTGCTGATGCACGCAATGGGTCCAAATGTTGCAGGTGTGATAGGCTCGGCGGTTGCTGCCGGTATTCTGCTCAGTTTCCTGGGCTAATATTACCATAAGGATGGAGACAGTGACCCTATATGAGCTGAATAGCAGGATTCGTGGTATTTTGGAGGATACTATGGATCAGGTTTATTGGGTTCATGGTGAACTGTCGGAAGGCAGGCAAGGGCCTGGCGGTCATTTTTATGGCGAACTTATTGAACGTGATGAAGAGTCTGATACTGTTGTTGCGCGAGCCAGAATAAATATCTGGGCGCGTACATACAGTATATTGTCGCTGCGCTTCCTGGATGAAACGGGGCAGAACCTGCGTCCTGGAATGAAAGTTCTGGTAAAGGCCAAGGTTTCGTTTCACGAGGCTTATGGCTACGCTCTTACAATACAGGATATAGACGGCACATATACCTTGGGTGATATGGAACGCAGGCGTCAGGAGATATTGCGGCAGCTGGAAAAGGACGGTATTATAAATGATAACAAAACGCTGCCCTTTCCGAATCTGCCCCGCCGTATCGCAATTGTCTCAAGTCCAAATGCTGCCGGGTATGGTGATTTCTGTAATCAGCTGCAGAACAATGAATATGGCTTTGCGTTCTATACCAGACTATATCCTGCCATTATGCAAGGACAGCAGGCTCCGGACAGTATTATTGGAGCATTGCAGCGTATTGAGGATGATAATTCAGTCCTGATGGCACATGGATCGGAGCCTTTTGATATTGTGGCAATTATCCGTGGTGGCGGTGCCGTGACAGATTTGTGTGACTTTGATTCATATCCTCTGGCTGCCTGTATTGCCCAGTACCCTGTTCCTGTAATTGTCGGTATTGGGCATGAGCGTGACAGGACTGTATTGGATTTCGTGTCACACTGCAGCGTAAAGACTCCTACGGCTGCTGCTGCGTTTATTCTGGACCATCAAGCTGAGGTCCTGGCTCATTTGCAGGATTTGACAATACGTGTTCCGCAGATTGCGCGCATGCGTGTCGAAAGCGAAAGACAGTGTGTCCATCGGATAGCCTCATTGTTGCCTGTGTCGATTGGCCGTATGCAGGAAAGACTGAAACATCGCCTGGATATTCTTGAGCAAAGGATCATCGGACTGAATCCCGAGGTTCTGCTGAAGCGTGGCTACAGTATCACGAAGATGGGGGACAAAGTACTGCATAGTGCCATGGATGTTCAGGAGGGTGATGTGCTTTCTACCCGTCTGGAATGTGGTGAGGTTTTGTCAAAGGTAATATGCCGTCTTGGCTGAATATATTTGTAATAATGAAGTACGAGGAAGCAATACAGAAGTTGGAAACCATTGCCCGCAATATGGAAAATGGTGAAATGGGTGTTGATGAGCTTGCGGAAAACATAACGGAGGCTAAAAAACTGATAAGTTTTTGTCGTGCTCAGCTGACTGAGGTTGATGAGAAAATAGAAAAGATTCTATCCGCTTTGGAATAATGCAGGCAATATTATGAAACGGACTGATTTCCCCTTGCTTTTTGCTGTCATGATATTTTTTGCTTACAGTACATTGGTTTTTGCCCAGTCATTTGATGCAGATACGTATTACTATGTACAGTTTGTAAGCGGACAGAATGTCGTTACTGCAATGGGTGACGGCAGTGTATGCGAGACTCATCCGGTGGATCCCTCCAAGACAGACAGTCAGTTGTGGAGGATTACCGGTGCTACGTCTTCGGGATATCAGTTTGTTTCGCGTTCGGGCTTGATGCTATATGCAAACTCGACAGCGAGTCTGGGAACATTCAGCGCATCGTCAAGTGCAGGAAGCAATGTCAATTTTACTGTTGAGTCAGACGGAACAGGCGGTCAGTTTGTCATATATCCAAAAGGTGCTACAAATGTCTGGATGAACCAGCTGGAGGGGGTAGGAACAGGACACCAGGTCGGGTTATGGAAAAATAAGGATGAGAATTGTCCGGTATATATAATTTCCGAGGCTGAATATAATGAATTGAATAATCCTGATCCTACAATATCATTGATTCCACGTCCGGGCAGCATTAAGAGAGTAGCAGGTTCTGTCCCTGCTGATACCAAGGTATCGTACCTGACAGACACAAAACTGGCTGTTGAAGAATATAAGCTGGATATATCAGAAAACGGAATCATCATAACTACCAGACCGGCAAATGAAGGTGAGAAGTTCAATAAGGGAATAATCAACGCGCAGCAGACTTTGCGTCAGTTGCGACTGTTGTCGTCCGACGGTAGTTTACCATGTGTGGAAATAAAGGATAAACCTCGTTTCGGATATCGTGGTCTGATGTTGGATGTTGCCCGTCATTTTTTTGATAAGGAGTCCGTCAAGAACCTAATCGATGCTATGGCTGTTTATCATTTCAGCGTTTTACACTGGCACTTGACGGACGACCAGGGATGGCGTATAGAGATTCCGGAATATCCAAGGCTGACTGAGATAGGAGCTGTACGCGAGGCCAGTTTCTGTGTGCCCTCGAATCCAGCGTTCTATGATGATACGGAATATGGTCGTGGAATGTTCTATACACTGGATGATCTGAGAGAAGTGGTATCTTATGCACAGGAGCGCGGTATCGAGATCATTCCTGAATATGACCTGCCTGGACATAATGTTGCAGCTGTCGCCTCTTATCCTGAGTTTTTTGCCTGTTCCAAGACTCCAATGGAAGGTACTGAATTCAAGGTCAGGGTAAACGGAGGTATCTCCAAGGATGTGCTTAATGTCGGCAAAACCGAGGTTATGGATTTTATGAAGTGCGTTCTCGGTCATTTGGCAGAAGTCTTTCCATCAAAGTATATACATCTTGGCGGTGACGAATGTCCTACTGATGCATGGCAGAACTGTCCTGAGATACAGACGCTGATACAGCGGGAAGGTTTGGGCAGTGTGAATGACATACAGCCATGGTTGCTCGAGCAGCTTGGCAAGTGGTTGGAGACGGAGTACGGCAAGACAGTTGTATGCTGGGATGAACTTCTTTCCCATTGGCCGTCTGTAAATACAGTAAAACCTGTTATAATGGCATGGAATTCGGGCAGTTACACTCAGCAGGCTGCGAATAAGGGATTCATGAGTATATATGTTCCATACCAGAAACTGTATCTGGACTTTATGCAGGAATTGCCAGAGAACTGCTATTTCGACGAGCCTTATTATGGAGGGTGGTCTGAGACGAATGTAAATACCCTGGATGAAATTTACAATGCCAATCCTACAGATGCCACCAATGCTCCTGATATGGTGCTTGGCCCGCAAGGTAATCTGTGGACGGAAACCTGTACAGAGGTTGCTGAGATGCATCATTGTTTCTTCCCGCGTGCCTTGGCTTTGAGCGAGGTTGCATGGAGTAGTAGCGACGGCAAGAATTACAGCAATTTTCTGGCACGTATGCAAAACCATGCAAGGGTGCTGGATAAGTTGGGCATAGGCTATGCCCAGCATCATTTCAAAATAGAGAGAAGCGAGGAATCTGAGCGTCAGCGTCTGCTTGCAGAAGTGAAGCCCGGTGAAACAGGACACCCGTCGCAGGATATGGCGGATGCTCTGCGTAATGCAGATACAGGGAGTCTGACGGATGCCCTTGCTGCGTTCAAATCTGCAGATATAGTTTTGCCCGAAGCAGGCAAATACTATGAGATCAGATCCGCCAGCACATACTACAAAGCACACTATAACGGTGCGACGATATATAAGAATTCCGATGTTGCAAGAATTCATTATACGCAGCAGTACAATTGCGACGAACTGTGGAAATTCTCTCCTTCATCCACCTCGGGGAAATACTCTGTGACAAACCTTGTTAACAGGAACCTGCGTGTATCAGGCTCATCGTTATTCTCTGTTTCCAAGGCAACTGTGGCAAACAGTAAGTATGACTATGTACCAGGTGTGTTGAATCTTATTTATGGCACTATGCCGTTCTATGCAAATGCTGATGGAACGGCAGCTCATATCAAGGCCAGTAACGAGACGAAAATGATAAACTACCCTGGTTCGTGGCGAATTATAGAGGTCAGGGATTTTACAATGTATCTTCAAAAGGTACTGGATCAGCTGGGCCTTTTGCAGGACAAGGATGTTCTTGCATATGGTGATGCCCTGGTAGTGCGCGGTAGCGTTACGAAGTATGAATACGATTTGTATCTGCAGACACAGAAAACAGGAAAGGTTCCTCAGGAACTCAAGGATTTGGTGACAGGAATAAGTGACATGCCTTCCGATATAATTGAGTCAGTTAATGCAGTATATGACCTGAACGGCCGCCGCATCAATTTGACCAGAAGCGCATTGCCTCATGGAATATATATAATCAATGGAAAGAAAGTAATAAGGTAAATAGATACAATTATGAGAAAAATCGATTGGAGCAGCCTGTCTTTTGGCTACATGAAAACAGATTACAACGTACGCTGTTACTATCGTGACGGCAAGTGGGGTGAAATAGAGACATGCAGCGAGGAAACCATTCCCATGCACATGGCAGCAACATGTCTGCATTATGGCCAGGAGGCATTTGAGGGGCTGAAGGCTTACCGTTGTCCTGACGGCAAGGTACGTGTTTTCCGCAGTGACGAGAATGCTGCACGTCTGCAGAGCACATGCCGTGGTATTATGATGCCCGAACTTCCAACACAAATGTTCAATGAGATGGTTGATAGGGTAGTACGTCTGAACGAACGCTTTATCCCTCCATACGAAAGTGGCGCAACACTTTATATCCGTCCGTTGCTGATTGGTACCAGTGCACAGGTTGGCGTACATCCTGCCAGTGAGTATCTGTTTGTAATATTTGTGACACCGGTAGGGCCTTATTTCAAGGGAGGATTCAGTACTAATCCCTATGTTATTATCCGTGAGTATGACCGCAGTGCGCCTCTGGGGACAGGTATTTACAAGGTAGGCGGTAACTATGCAGCCAGTTTGCGGGCCAACAAGATGGCTCATGATTTAGGCTACAGTTGTGAATTCTACCTTGATGCCAAGGAGAAGAAATACATGGATGAGTGCGGAGCTGCAAATTTCTTCGGAATCAAGAATAATACCTATGTTACTCCCAAGAGTACCAGTATCTTGCCATCAATAACCAACAAGAGCCTTATGCAGCTTGCTGAGGATCTTGGTTTGAAGGTAGAACGGCGCCAGATACCGGAGGAAGAGCTTGCAACATTCGAGGAGGCAGGTGCATGCGGAACTGCTGCCGTGATTTCACCAATCGAGCGTATTGATGATTTGGACACCAAGCAGAGTTTTGTGTTCAGCAAGGACGGAAAACCTGGTCCGGTATGTACGAAACTCTATAACAAGTTACGCAATATCCAGTACGGCATAGAACCTGACATACACAACTGGACACGTGTGGTGATAGAATAATTGGTCAGTCTTCGAGGTCAACCCATTCGATGTCATCGTCATCCAGGTCTTCGATGTCCTGAATGTCATCGACAATGATTGGTTGGTCTTCGCCTTCATTTTCCAATTCCTGCTGAAGCCATCCCAGGTCTTTGTTGCGGTGTACAATGCTTTCTTCCTGGGTGATGGATGCAATCTTGTTGCTTTCACTGTTGAGAGCTGTCCAAAGGATATCCTTCAGTTCGGTAAGTCCTTTCTGCACAACAGCACTGATGAAGATAACGGGAAGGTCTTCGGGCAAGTCCTGGCTAAGCATTTGCACGAGTTCTTCGTCCAGGAGGTCACTTTTAGTGACAGCCAGAACACGTTGCTTGTCCATAAGCTGCGGGTTGAACTTACAGACCTCATTAAGGAGTATCCCGTACTCTTTTTTGATGTCGTCTGTATCCCCAGGTACCATGAACAGCAGAAGCGAGTTGCGCTCGATATGTCGTAGGAATCTGAGTCCAAGACCCTTGCCCTCGCTTGCTCCTTCTATGATTCCTGGAATGTCTGCCATTACAAAGGATTGTCCGTTGCGATATGAAACAATGCCTAATGACGGCTCCATCGTAGTAAACGGGTAGCCTGCAATTTTCGGCCTGGCACTGGACAATGCGCTCAGCAGCGTGCTTTTCCCTGCATTTGGAAATCCCACAAGTCCAACGTCGGCAAGAAGTTTAAGCTCCATAATTACGGTCATTTCCTGCATAGGTTCTCCGGGTTGGGCATATCGCGGAGCCTGATTGGTTGCTGTCGCGAAATGCCTGTTTCCCAGGCCGCCGCGTCCGCCTTTCAGCAAAGTCACAATCTGACCGTCCTTGGTTACATCACATATATACTCGCCTGTTTCGGCATTATATACAACGGTTCCGCATGGGACGTCAATATACCGGTCTTCCCCATCTGCACCGGTACTGCCGTTCTTCCCGCCATTCCCACCATGCGTGGCAAAAATGTGGCGGTCATACCTTAGATGAAGCAGTGTCCAATAGTTATGGTTCCCGCGCAGATATATATTTCCGCCACGTCCTCCGTCGCCTCCATCCGGACCTCCGTTTGGTGCATATTTGGCCCGATGCATATGCGTGGAGCCTCTGCCACCCTTGCCTGAGCGGCAGACAATTTTTACGTAGTCAACAAAATTACTTTCTGCCATTCAGGTTAAAGTGTGTCCAGGAATGCGAAAATCTCACTGAGCATCAGTTCCTTGTCGCCCTTCCATGTAAATGTATGGCGTATGCCTTCTTTTCCGAACCATTCGGATAGAGGTTCTGTCTGGGCATGGTATACGGCAAAGCGTGCTTTGATGGTCTCTTCGTTATCATCTGCGCGACCTTGCTCTATGGCACGGTTCAGGAGACGCTTCAGCAATGTGTCCTCGTCGACGACAAGCTCAATCATTACGCCCATGTCGTGCTTGCGCTCTGCCAGCATCTTCTTCAAAGCCTCGGCTTGTGGAATGGTACGGGGAAAACCGTCAAAGATAACTCCCTGTCCTTCAGGCAGGGCATCATAGGTGTCTGCCAGGATATCAATCATAAGGCTGTCTGGCAGAAGCTGTCCTTTGTCTATGTATGCCTGGGCAGTCTTGCCAAGCTCCGTTCCGGCCTGGATTTGTGCACGCAGTACATCACCGGTGCTGATGTGCCCCATGCCATACCTCTTTACAATCTCGTCGCTATAGGTGCCTTTGCCAGAGCCAGGTGCACCAAAAATGATGATATTCTTCATATTCGTATAGTTGTTCGTTGTATCCTTAGCTTTTCAGTACCCAGATGTCCTTAAGGTTGCGGCCGTAACCATCATAGTCCAGACCATAGCCTATAATGAAGTCATTGGGTATGCCCATTGCAGTATAGCGTATGTCCAGATCAATCTTCATATTCTCGGGCTTTACGAAGAAAGTGCATATTTCCAGACTCTTGGGATTATGTCCCTCCAGTGTTTCAAGCATATGTGCCATGGTCACGCCGCTGTCTACAATATCTTCGACAATGATTACATCACGCCCTTCAATAGACTTGTTCAGGCCTATGATTTCGTTCACTGTACCAGTACTGTTCACTCCTTCGTAGGATGACATTTTTACGAATGTGATTTCGCATGGGATATCAATCTCACGCAGCAAATCGGCAGCAAACATGAACGAACCATTCAAAATAGCCAGGAACAAAGGCTTTTTGCCTTCATAGTCCCGGTTTATCTCATTGGCAACTCTGCGGACCTCATTTGCGATATCCTCGGCAGGAATCATCGGTACGAATTCCTTGTCCAGTACTTTAATGCTTTTCATCATCAAGATTTTTTGTATTTTTCACAAAGATAAGAAATTTAGTTAAGAGTTATTAGTTATGCGTTACGAGTTTTTTGCCGTTTGAAGCAAATTTTGTAAATTTGTGTTCGAAAAAACAAGTAAAATAATAATTCAGAGGCTATGCGAAACATTTTACTGGCAGTATTTATTGCATTGTATGCTCTTGGGGTTTGTTCTCAAACAGAGATTGAACCGTTTGTCCCTGGTGTCACTACTGACGGTGTCAGATATTTCCTTCCACGTACTGCATTCCGTGTTGTGATTATTGTTGAGAAGACGGTTACAATTCCGGGCGAATTAAATAAATATGCCTACAAGTATATGCATTTGCCTAATGTTCCTACGCAGACCACGACCGAATACAGAATAAAAAGTATTGAACTTCAGCCATACGGCATTCCCGACAAGACCAAGGCCTATAACATTAAGCTTAAGCCTCGCACAGTTGCTCCTATGCTGAGTCTCACCAGTGACGGTGTTCTTATGGGGGTAAATATCGAGGTCTCCGAGGACGTTCTTCCTCAGTTGCCGGAAGCTGTTCCGGCTCCGGCCTTGCTTAATGCCCGCAAATACATGAATCAGGAGATGCTTATGGCATCAAGTACGGCTAAACTGGCTGAACTGGTTGCTGAAGAAATATACGAGATTCGTGGCAGTCGTAATGATTTGGTGCGGGGAGAAGCGGACAATACCCCTAAAGATGGTGACCAGCTCCAGCTTATGCTCAGGAATCTTGATGACCAGGATGCGGCATTGAGTACGATGTTTTCCGGACAGGTAAGCAAGAGTACCGAGGTGTATCACATGCAACTTAATCCCAATTCACCAGTCGATAAGATGCCGTTGTGCCGTTTTTCCAGGTCGTTCGGTCTGGTTGGCAGTGATGACTTGAGCGGTGAGCCAGTATATGTCAGTATCATACGAACTGACACTATGCCCGATTCTGTAGCTGTTGCCGCAAATCAGGACAAAAAGCGACAGCAGGGAATATTCTGCAACGTACCTGTTCCTGCGACATTTACTGTTTTTGACGCATCACGGCAATATACCTGCATTACAATTCCAGTAGCACAGTTTGGCACTACTGATCTTCTTGGTGCAGCATACTTTGACAAGAATGCGACAACTACGGTTGTTTTCCATCAGTCTACCGGCGGTGTCAAGGAAATCAAGAAGTAATGCTTATTCATAAGTTGCATCCGCGCGTTCTGGCATTTACGACTGGAAGAAACGAAGACCTGTCCCTGAAGGATTCCGATGATGTAGTCGCAACAGATACTATTCCGCAGCAGTTGCGCGAGGATTTAGGATGGGGGATTGACGGTTTCCTCCCCTTAGCATTGCCAAGACAGACACATTCATCACATGTCGTATGGGCTTCTGCACCTGGTCGCGAACCCGAGACAGATGCTGTTATTACCGATGTTCCAGGTCTTTGTGTATGTGTCAAGACGGCAGATTGCATTCCCGTGCTGTTGTATGACAGGGTGCGTAATGTGGTTGCTTCCGTTCATGCAGGGTGGAAAGGCACGGTCCGGTACATAGTGCGTAATACCATTGACATGATGGTCCGGCGTGGAACCAATCCTGATGATGTTGTCGCAGTTATTGCCCCGGGTATAAGTATAGACAGTTTCGAAGTAGGCGACGAGGTTTACGGCAGATTCCTTCAGTCAGGCTTCCCTGTGGACCGGATAGCCAGGCGCTATCCTTCCAATACCCCGGAGCAGTCGGGTATTGCCTGTAGATGGCATATCGATCTTTGGGAAGCAAACAGATGGGTGTTGGAACAATGTGGAGTCAGGGAGATCAGTATATCTGGCATAGACACATACACCAGTCCTGAATATTATAGCGCACGTCGGGACACAATTGACACCGGACGTAACTTCAACGGCATACTTATCCTTCCCTAATTCCTGTTCCTCCTGGAATCATAGATATATTGCAGCCCATGGAATAGCAGCATGGGGTCTGTTGTAGTAATATTCTGCAAATCTCCGGACAGGGTAGGGACATCTCCTCCTGTCATGAATATTCTGAGTTGTGGATGCTGTTTTATCACGGTACGTATATATCCTTCAATTTCCCAAAGTACACCATTTACGGCACCACCGCGCATACATGTCTCAGTATCATATCCTATTACTGGCGCCGGACCTTGTACAGGCAGCAATGGAAGTGCTGCAGTATAGCTATGCATGGCTTCGAGCCTGAGCCTTATTCCAGGAGATATTGTTCCTCCCAGTATTTCTGCCTGTCCATTGTTAATTGAAAGCAGATCATAGGTTATGCATGTTCCGACGTCTATAACCAGCACAGTGCCTTTATATGATTTTGACAGTGCATACACACAGGCTATATCTGCTGCCAGTCTGTCTACGCCATATCCTTCAGGGATGTCAGGAATAAAGCGGAGGGCTTCAGGACTTTTTGTCGTCAGACGTGATACCTTGTGCCCCGATAGAAGATTCTCTATTTCGGGATGAAAGGGACCTACGCTGCAGATGACAATGTCATCGGTCTGATTGATGGCTTCGGCAATGTTGTCGCAAGGTTTTAACTGCCCGTTCTCGCAGATACACGCCTTAACGCGCGTATTTCCAATATCAATCAACAGCATCAGTCACGGATTTTAACCATTGCACTTACCGCGAATGTTACCAGACAGCACGCCATTACCCACCAGAAGAAATCAATAAACCCGAAATGGTCGGCAATCCAGCCGGCAAACATTCCCGGAATCATCATTCCCAATGCCTGGAAGGCAGTGCATATGCTGAATACCGAAGTGCTCTTTTCGCCCTTGGCAAAGTATACGAGGAACAGCATGTATGCACTGAATCCAAAGCCATAGCCAAACTGTTCGATGAACACGCACGAATTAATTGTCCAGATATTGTCAGGCTGGCATATGCTCAGGTAGATGTATACAGCATCAGGAAGTGATATGGCCATAATCATTGGCCACCACCATCGTTTCAGGCCGTCTTTGCTGACTAACCATCCACCAATAATACCACCTGCCAGCAGACCTATGACTCCCAGTGTGCCATAAGCAAAACCTACAGTTGACGTCTCAAGCCCCAGGCCGCCCTCGTTTAGTGAGCGTAACATGAACGGCTGTGCCATCTTGGCCAGTTGTGCCTCGGGAAAGCGAAACAATAGCATGAACAGCATAGCAGGAACTATGTCAGGCTTCGAGAAGAAGGTTCGCAAAGTTCCGGCAAAGGCATTTGTGACATTCTCTATTTTTATAATATATTCAGCAGGTTTTGCAAGGGTAATCCCGTGCCAGGCAGAAAGGATAATCATTATGGCTGCCAGTAGCCCCATTGTTATACTCCATGCCAATGGGACATTATAGCGCTTTTCCAAGTAGCCGGCAAGTATTACCAGCACACCCTGACAAAAAATGCTTCCTATACGGTAGAAAGTACTGCGCCATCCTACATACAGAGCCTGCTCCTTTTCATTAAGTCCCAGAATATAGAATCCGTCAGCTGCAATGTCATGTGTTGCGCTGCTGAATGCCATGAGCCAGAAGAGGGCTAATGACAATTTTAACCACATGGCGGTCTGCAGGGTCAGTGCAACTCCGGCCATCGAAGCTCCTACCATAATCTGCATTGCCAGAATCCACCAGCGTTTTGTCTTTGCCGCATCTACCAGTGGGCTCCATAACGGTTTTATAACCCATGGTAGGTAGAGCCATGATGTGTATAGCGCCAACTCGGTGTTGGACAGTCCCAGATTTGTATACATGATGACAGAAAGCGTCATCACAGCCATATAAGGCAATGCCTCGGCAAAATACAATGTCGGAACCCAACAGACAGGCTTGTTCAGAATCATATATTAAATTATGAATTATGAATTATGAATTGATTATTACGTATTCCCTTAATCACCAGCCATCCTAACGGTGCAGTCAATGTGTCTATCAGGAAATAAGTCCTGTAATCCAGATGCTCAAGAATGAATCCGCTCAGTGCAAGCGGAATAATCATGCACAGGCTGATGATGGGAATATACAATAGATATACAGTATTCCTGTATCTCTCGCCTGAAATATGACGTACGTATTCTTGGCATGCATTCAACCCGAAACCGAATAACAGCTGTGCCTGAAATGTATATGTACATAGCGATGCCAGATTATCGGGGTGTGAATAACTCATTATAAGATATAATAATGGAGACAGGCCAAGGGCTATTGTCATCGGCCAGCGCACCTTGTCTTCACCCACGTTGTTACGTAGCCAGCGCCCTGCACTTATGCCAAACAGAAATGCTATCACCCCGATGGTTCCCTGGGCAAATCCGACCTCCTGCAACGTACATCCCAGTCCACCGTGTGCACTCTTGTCCAGAAAGAAGATTGTGCGCGTATAGAACATCAGGCTTTGGGGGAGCAACATCAGGAATAGTGTCAGTACATCGCACCACCACATCGGACGCTGTCGTATGCGCTCGATAACACGGAATTCAGCTTTTAGCGAACCGCTTACCGAGTTTGCCGGCATTGAATCCTCGCTGAACGGCCTTTCCAAAATCATAATATGCAGTAGTGTGAACAGCAAGAGTATACCGGTTACCAGATAGCACCCCAGGCTCCAGGAATACGATGCTGATTTCTGTCTGAAATAGATTTGCAATACACCTACACTCATTATCAGCAGTCCATAGGTCAGAACTACCGCCATCTGCGATGCCAGTATCTTGATGCCGCGATGACTGGCCTGTTCAGCAGGTCGCAGCATACGTTCGTAATATGTACGGGCAAGCAATTCGTGCCATGCACACAGGAGACTGACCACAAACAGACATGCAAAAGTCCATAGTCTGCCGTGTGGCAAAGTAAAGGCCAGTGCGCCCAATGCTATGGTCAGCAGAGTCTCGTCAATCTGTATGAAACGCCTGTAATGCCCCGCACGTCGTACGTAGCTCCGTACCCACGACTTCATAACCCATGGTACGAACAGTAATGCCGCAAACAATGTAGATTCCCATACAGGTGTCCGCGTCTGCAGGAACATCAGCAGGGAAACGAACGTCACCATGGCTGACGGAATTTCCTCAGCCGCAAAAAGGGTGGCAGTCCAGATCTTAATATGATCGTGCGACGAGGACACGTGCTACACTCGGTTTGCCACTTACCATATCCACACCTGCAGTCTGTTCAACTCCAAACGGAATACAGCGTATTGTTGCCTGTGTTTCCTCTTTGATTTTAGCCTCGGTCTCTGCTGTACCGTCCCAATGGCACAGGAAGAAGCCGCCGTCCTTTACGCGTTCCTTGAATTCCTCGTAGTTGTCGCACTCATAGATGTGAGCATCGCGGAAATCCTTTGCCTTCTTGAAGATGTTTGCCTGAATTTCATCAAGCAGGTTCTTGATATACTCTTCAATACCATCGACAGGAACATTGTTCTTCTCAAGGGTATCACGTCGCATTATCTCGACAAGTCCCTGTTCCAGGTCGCGTGCGCCCAATACCAGGCGTACAGGCACACCCTTCAGCTCATAGTCGGCAAACTTGAATCCTGGACGCTTGTTGTCGGCATTGTCATATTTTACGCTGACACCCATCGCGCGCAGGTTCTTCACGATAGTCTCTGCCTTTTCGTCCAGCATAGGCATCTGCTCAGACTTTCCTATAGGAATGATAACGACCTGAATCGGTGCCAGTGCAGGAGGCAGAACAAGACCGTTGTCATCCGAGTGAGTCATTATCAGTGCACCCATCAGACGGGTGCTTACACCCCATGACGTTGCCCAGGCGTACTCCATTTTATTTTCTTTGTTCAGGAACTGCACGTCGAATGCCTTACCGAAATTCTGACCGAGGAAATGCGAGGTTCCGGACTGCAGGGCCTTGCCATCCTGCATCATAGCCTCGATTGTATAGGTATCCAGGGCACCGGCAAAGCGTTCCGTCTCGCTCTTTACGCCTTGTATGACAGGCACTGCCATGTAGTTTTCTGCAAAGTCCGCATACACCTTCAGCATCTGTTGTGCACGGGCCTCAGCCTCTTTCCTTGTTGCATGCGCAGTATGACCTTCTTGCCACAGGAATTCTGCTGTGCGCAGGAACAGGCGTGTGCGCATCTCCCAGCGCATCACATTGCACCACTGGTTTACAAGCAGAGGCAGGTCGCGGTACGAGTGAATCCAGTTTCTGAAAGTATTCCATATGATTGTCTCAGATGTCGGACGTATAATCAACTCCTCCTCCAGTTTGGCGGCAGGATCGACGACTACACCGTCATGGGACTCGTTTGTCTTCAGACGGTAATGTGTTACTACTGCACACTCCTTTGCAAAGCCCTCAACATGTTCAGCCTCGCGCGACAGGAATGATTTTGGAATCAACAGTGGGAAGTATGCGTTCTGTACGCCGGTCTCCTTGAACTTGTCATCCAGGGCACGCTGCATCTTTTCCCATATTGCGTAGCCGTAAGGCTTGATAACCATACAGCCGCGTACATCACTCTGTTCAGCCAAATCAGCCTTTACAACCAGTTCATTATACCATTTCGAATAGTCCTCGCTCCTCTTTGTCAGGAAATCCAATTCTTTAGCCATTATACAATGTTCTTATTTATTTGCGCACAAAGATACGATTTTTCATGCAAAATCATTATTTTTGCACCATAAATTTGCAAGTTATGTTCAGTAAGATACAGAAATATCTGCGCATACTGCTTGTTTTTTTCTTTGCAAGCACAATTCTCAGCGTGGTTGTACTCAAATGGTGTCCTGTTTACGTAACCCCATTGATGCTCATCAGGGCTGTGCAGCAGATGTCACGTGGCGAGAAAATCCGTATGAAGCATCACTGGGTATCAATGGACGGTGAGATGAGTATCTATATGCCCGTTGCAGTCATGGCCAGCGAGGACCAGCGTTTTCTTCAGCATCACGGCTTTGATTTTACAGAAATAGGCAAGGCCATTGAAGAAAGGGCTTCCGGCAAGCGTTTACGCGGAGGCAGCACTATCAGCCAGCAAGTTGCGAAAAACGTGTTTCTATGGCCGGGAAAGTCGTGGGTACGTAAGGGGTTGGAAGCATATTTTACTGTACTTATAGAATTAGTATGGGGCAAGCATCGTATCATGGAAGTCTATCTTAATTCAATCGAGATGGGCGATGGTATTTACGGGGCGGATGCCGTGGCATGGCAAAATTTCGGGCGTCCTGCATCCCAGTTGACACGTCCCAATTGCGCCCTGATTGCTGCCACTCTGCCGAATCCATTGAAGTACAGCTCTTTAGAGCCTTCTCACTACATACTTAGACGTCAGTCCCAGATTATGTCCCAGATGCGTCATATAGATGTTTTTCCTGCCAAATAACTAATTTTTTGTCATGTAGGCATTGCAATTCGCAACTTTATTTGTATCTTTGTCACCGTAAATCATTGATTTAGATATGTTAGAATCACTCTTTCGAACACATCAGTACCTTGTCGAGCACGTAGATGCTCCGGTTCGTCGCGCATTAATGGACGAAATCAATTGGCGTGACAGACTCATAGGTATCAAGGGAAGCCGTGGGGTGGGAAAGACCACCTTCCTGCTGCAGTATGCACGCGAGAATTTCTCGCTCCGTGACCGCAAGTGCCTGTACATCAACATGAACAGTTTCTATTTCCAGGGTCACAGCCTTGTGGATTTTGCCGGACAGTTCTATAAGTCTGGTGGTCAGGTATTGTTGATAGACCAGGTGTTCAAACAGAGCAATTGGAGCCAGGCACTCAGGGAGTGTTATGACAAGTTCCCGATGTTGCGCATAGTGTTTACCGGCAGCAGTGTCATGAGGTTGAAGGAAGAAAACCCCGAATTGAACGGGATATGCCACAGCTACAATCTCCGTGGTTTCAGTTTCCGTGAGTATCTCAATCTCATGGCAGGCACTGACCTGCGTCCATATACCTTGCGTGAGATAGAGAATCGTCACGAGCGTATTGCACGTGAGGTAATGGCAGTATGCGATCCCACCAAACACTTCGCCTCATACCTGCACCACGGATACTATCCGTTCTTCCTCGAGAAGACCAACTTCAGCGAAAACCTGCTGAAGGTCATGAACATGATGATTGAGGTTGATGTCCTCCTTATCAAGCAGATAGAGCTCAAGTATCTCGACCGCATCAAGAAACTGCTTTATCAGTTGGCAATCAGCGGAACCGGAGCCCCCAATGTCAGCCAGTTGGCAGGAGACGTTCAGACCTCCCGTGCCACTATTATGAATTACATCAAGTATCTCAGCGATGCACGCCTGATGAATATGGTTTACCGTAAGGGCGAGGAATTCCCCAAGAAGCCTGCACGCGTCATGATGCACAATACCAATTTGATGTATGCAATGACTCCGGGGAAGGTAAACCGTCAGGATATGCTGGAGACATTCTTCCAGAATGCTCTATGGGGGCGTCATGACGTTAAGATGGGTGACCGCAGTTGTACTTTCCTGGTGGACGGGAACCAGCGTTTCCGTATTATGGACGAGGTTCCGCGCCGCAAGGCAACCGATGTAATATATGTACGTGCAGATATCACCGAGGGCAGCGAGCAGGAAATTCCTCTGTGGCTCTATGGTCTGCTGTATTAGTTTATAGTGAATTATTCTATAGTGAATTATGGAACGCAGCTGGTTAGAAAAGCTTTTAATTGCAATAGCATGGATTTGCCTGATTGGTGGCATTGTGTTTGGTACGCTTGTCAGCAAAGGCATCTTTGAGTCCAATCAAGAGATGTGCTTCCCTCAAGCCGTTGTAGTATTTGTAGGCAGCATTTTCGCTTCCGTTACAGGCTGGGCTGTATTTAAGCAATTGGTTAGCATTTCTGAAAGATTAAGAAAGATTGAAAGTCAAAGAAAGTAAACAAACAATAGATTTTATCAGATAAAACAATGGCAAAAGAAAAGAAATTTGTGACATGGGACGGTAATACCTGTGCAGGACATGTAGCCTATATGTTCAGCGAGGTTGCAGCTATCTATCCCATCACTCCTTCGTCTCCTATGGCGGAGCATGTTGACGAATGGGCCGCTCAGGGTCGTAAGAACCTCTTTGGCGATACCGTTCTGGTACAGGAAATGCAGTCTGAGGCAGGTGCTGCGGGTGCTGTTCACGGCTCATTGCAGGCAGGTGCCTTGACCAGCACTTTTACAGCCTCTCAGGGCCTGTTGCTCATGATTCCAAATATGTATAAGATTGCAGGCGAACTCCTGCCTTCAGTATTCCATGTCAGTGCACGTACCGTTGCCACTCACTCACTTTGTATCTTCGGTGACCACAGCGATGTTATGGCATGCCGTCAGACAGGTTTTGCCATGCTTGCCGAGGGCTCTGTACAGGAGGTTATGGACCTTTCTGCAGTAGCACATCTTTCTGCACTTGAGGCACGCGTGCCGTTCATCAATTTCTTCGACGGCTTCCGCACCTCTCACGAATATCAGAAGGTCGAGCTTATCGAGGATGACGACGTTCGTGACCTTGTAAACCAGAAGGCACTCAGCGAGTTCCGTTCACGTGCAATGACTCCAGAGCGTCCTGTTGCCAAGGGTATGGCAGAGAATCCCGAGACGTTCTTCGCACACCGTGAATCCTGCAACCGTTACTACGATGCAGTTCCTGCAATAGTTGAGAAATACATGGCAGCCATCAGCCAGCGTACAGGCCGCAAGTACGACCTGTTCAGCTACTACGGAGCCCAGGATGCCGAGGAGATAATCATCATGATGGGTTCAGGAACCGAAGCTGCACGCGAGGCAATCGACTATGCAAATGCAAACGGCAAGAAATACGGTTTGGTTTCCGTTCATCTGTATCGTCCGTTCTCAGTCAAGCATTTCCTCAACGCAGTGCCTCAGACAGTCAAGCGCATTGCGGTTCTTGACCGTACCAAGGAGCCGGGAGCCAATGGCGAGCCATTGTTGCTTGATGTCAAGGACGCTTTCTATGGCAGCGGCCGTACACCTATTATCGTAGGCGGACGTTATGGTTTGGGCAGTGCTGACGTTACTCCGACCATGATACTGTCAGTTTACGAGAATCTGGAACTCAACGAGCCCAAGGACCACTTCACCGTAGGTATTGTTGACGATCTTACATTCACCAGCCTTCCTCAGAAGGAGGAGATGGCACTGGGCGGCGAGGGTATCTTCGAGGCCAAGTTCTTCGGTCTTGGCGCAGACGGAACAGTAGGTGCAAACAAGA
The DNA here is from genome assembly GCA_017617635.1 of Bacteroidaceae bacterium. Classification (GTDB taxonomy): domain Bacteria; phylum Bacteroidota; class Bacteroidia; order Bacteroidales; family Bacteroidaceae; genus Physcousia. The sequence continues at coordinate 24,757 of JAFZVW010000052.1, forward strand.
ACTCAGTCAAGATTATCGGTGACAATACCAACAAGTACTGTCAGGCATATTTCTCGTATGACTCCAAGAAGTCCGGAGGCTTTACCTGCTCACACCTGCGTTTCGGTGATACACCTATCCGTTCTACATACCAGATCAAGACTCCAAACTTCGTGGCCTGCCACGTTCAGGCTTATCTGCGCATGTACGATGTTCTGCGCGGTTTGCGTCCCAACGGCCAGTTCCTTCTGAATACCATCTTCGATGGAGAGGAACTCGTTAACTTCCTTCCCAACAATGTCAAGAAGTACTTTGCCGAGAACAATATCACCGTATATTATATTAATGCAACAAAGATAGCTCAGGAGATAGGACTTGGTAACCGTACCAACACCATCCTGCAGAGTGCATTCTTCCGCATTACACAGGTTATTCCAGTCGAGCTCGCTGTCGAGCAGATGAAGAAGGCCATCGTCAAGTCCTACGGCAAGAAAGGCCAGGATGTTGTCGATATGAACTATGCGGCTGTTGACCGTGGCGGAGAGTACAAGACCCTGTCCGTTGATCCGGCATGGAAGAATCTTCCGGCTGACGAGGCTGTCGTAAGGGACGAGCCTGCATTCATTTCAAATCTTGTCCGTCCTATCAATGCACAGAACGGCGACCTGTTACCGGTCAGCGCATACAAGGGCATCGAGGACGGCCAGTGGGATCAGGGTACGGCAGCTTACGAGAAGCGCGGTGTTGCAGCATTCGTTCCAGAGTGGAACCCCGAAAACTGTATCCAGTGTAACAAGTGTGCATTCGTCTGTCCTCACTCATGTATCCGCCCATTCGTCCTTACTGATGAGGAGAAGGCCGGCTTTGCAGGTCAGACCATCGACATGCTTGCTCCAAAGACCATGAAGGGTATGCATTTCGTACAGCAGGTTGGCGTCAAGGACTGCCTTGGCTGCGGTAACTGTGCAGATGTATGTCCGGGTAATCCCAAGAAGGGTGGCAAGGCACTCACTATGGTTGCGTATGACGACTCTTCAGCGAAAGCCGCTGCCGAGGCTGCCAACTGGGAATACTGCGTCAAGCAGGTATCCAACAAACAGGATCTGGTTGATATCAAGCAGAGTCCCAAGAATGCAGGCTTTGCCAAGCCTCTGTTCGAGTTCTCAGGTGCTTGCTCAGGTTGCGGCGAGACACCATACGTCAAGCTCATCAGCCAGTTGTTCGGTGACCGCGAGATGGTTGCAAATGCCACAGGTTGTTCTTCAATCTACTCAGGCTCAATCCCGTCTACTCCATATACAACCAACGAGAAAGGTCAGGGTCCTGCATGGGCCAACTCCCTGTTCGAGGACTTCTGCGAGTTCGGTATGGGTATGGTGCTGGCGAACAAGAAGATGCGTGCCCGCATCGTGGCACTGCTCGAAGAGATGATTGCCAGCGACAAGACTTCCGAGGGTTACAAGGAAGCCGCCAAGGAATGGATTGCAGGCAAGGACGATGCTGATGCTTCGAAGGCAGCAGCAGCCAAGCTCATTCCGTTCATCGACGAAAGTGCCGCAGCCGGTTGTTCCGTTTGCAAGCAGCTCAAGGAGATGGAACACTATCTCGTTAAGCGCAGCCAGTGGATTATAGGTGGTGACGGTGCTTCGTATGATATCGGTTACGGAGGTCTCGACCACGTTATAGGCAGTGGCGAGGACGTTAATATCTTCGTCATCGATACAGAGGTTTACTCCAACACAGGCGGTCAGGCATCAAAGGCTACTCCGATCGGTGCCATTGCACAGTTTGCAGCCAACGGCAAGCGTGTAGGCAAGAAAGACCTTGGTCTTATGCAGGCAACATACGGTAACGTGTACGTTGCCCAGGTAGCAATGGGTGCTGACCAGAGCCAGTGCCTCAAGGCATTCCGCGAGGCTGAGGCATGGCACGGCCCGTCCCTGATTATCGCCTACGCTCCATGTATCAACCACGGCCTCAAGGCCAAGGGCGGCATGGGTAAGAGCCAGGCTGAGGAGGCAAAGGCTGTTGAATGTGGTTACTGGCACCTGTGGCGCAACAATCCTGCACTGGCAGAAGAGGGCAAGAACCCGTTCCAGCTCGACTCCAAGGAACCGGATTGGGACAAGTTCCAGGACTTCCTCGAAGGCGAGGTACGCTTCCTCTCTCTGAAGAAGGCGGCACCTGCCGAGGCTCAGGAACTGTACGATGCCTGCAAGGCAGCAGCACAGCGTCGCTACAAGACCTACATCCGCAAGACTCAGGAGGATTGGAGCGAATAAGCATAATTCCCTGAAACAAATACTTAAAAAAATGTCCGTACTTTTGTGGTATGGACATTTTTTTTATATCTTTAACGGCAGATTAACGGCAAAAATACAATATTGCTACACAGTAAAATCATCAAATACATACAGCTATGCAAATAAAAATTATCTCTGACAACGGAAACGTTCGTGTATGCCTTATAGGCGAACTGAACTCTAAGGTTGCTGCCGAGCAGGCAGGCGAATTGGACAAAGTACTGGAATCTGCTGACAAGGCAATTGAGATAGATTGTTCCGAATTGGCGTATATTTCATCAGCCGGTCTCCGCTTTTTCATGCATGTCAAGCGTGCCACCGAGACTCAAGGAGGCTCTGTACGCCTGACACACCTCAACGAAGACGTGGCTGAAATCTTCCGCCTGAGCGGATTCCTCAATATCTTTGACGTAGAATAATATGGCAAAGTCCTTTTCGTCTAAAATCGGTGTACTGCTGGCAGCTGCCGGCAGTGCCGTTGGATTGGGTAGTATCTGGAAATTCCCATACGTCGTGGGAGAAAACGGTGGTGGTGCATTCATTATCCTGTATATCGTCTGTTCGCTGATTTTTGGACTGCCTCTGGTGATGAACGAGTTCCTGATTGGCAAACAGTCCGGCAGGAGTGCATACGGAGCTTTCCGTGAGTTGAGCGGAACGAACAGGTGGCAATGGTTTGCATGGATGACCATGCTGTCGGTATTAATCCTGATGAGTTTCTATTTTATAGTAACAGGATGGTGTTTCTATTACATGATCGAGGCAACCTTGAACACCTTTGCCGGTATGGATGCATCCGCGCTGAAAGCTCATTTCGATGCGTTTGAAGGTAATGCCCCCCTGATGATTATATATGCAGTCATTGCAATTGTACTTACGGCATCGGTATTATGGTTTGACGTCAACAAGGGTATAGAACGCCTGAGCAAGATTCTGATGCCTCTGCTGTTCATCATGCTCTTCCTGATGGCATTGCACATGATTTTCATTGATGGTGGCAGTGAGGGATTACGCTATCTGTTTATGCCCGATTTTTCAAAAATAACCTCAGCGGTTGTACTTGAGGCAATGGGGCTCAGTTTCTTTACACTGTCCATAGGCGTTGGCGTGCTTGTAACGTACGGAGGCTACATGCCCAAGGACCAGAATGTCACCACCACGTCATTCCAGATGATTGTGCTCGTACTTTTAGTCTCATTGCTGGCAGGCATGATAGTCTTTCCTGCCGTGTTTGCATACGGGTTTAGCCCGACCGAGGGACCTGAACTGACGTTCGTTACGTTGCCTGATGTGTTCCAGCACATGTTCTGTCCTACGCTGACCAGCGTTTCGTTCTTTGCGCTTATGTGTGTTGCTGCGATTACATCTACCATTTCCATGATGGAGGTGCTGGTAGCCTTCTTCTGTGATGCGACGGCAGAAACCAAGCGGCCGCTTAGCAGACATCAGAGTGTAGTGTTTGTAGCATTGATACAGGTTGTTGCCAACACGCTTGTTGTCTTGTCGATGACAGGCATGGTCGGCTGGCTCACAATAATGGGGAATAACCTGTTTGATTTTGCCAATTTCATTACTACCGATGTGCTGATTCCTATCGGAGCTTTGGGCGTAGCCTTGTTTACAGGGTGGTTTGTGCCCAAGGCCAGATACCAGGGGTCACGTCTGGCCTCCTTTATCTATCTGGTCATCCTGCGTTGGCTCGTTCCCATAGCCATCGTTATAATTTTCCTTGATTCACTTAATATCATAAAATAATGAGATTTTCGTTGAATAAAAGCCAGTCAGGCGTCTATTACGCGTGCGTCACCAATAGTGACGAACTTGTTAATTATCAGAATCCGGTGTTATTGGAAATACCGCAGGGTGTCAATTCGTCACAGCTGCGCAAAGCCGTCTATGATACTCTTTGTGCTCACCCCTACATAGCTTCGCGCATTGTTCTTGGCGAGGATGGAGTACCCGAGGCGGAAAGTGGAGTATTCCCTGCAATGGAAGATACCGTCCCACTGGTTTCCGTAGATTCGATCGAAGACGTCAAGTCTGGTTTTGCCAAGACTATGGACATCTATGCAGACAAGCTATACCGCTGTGAACTCTATCAGACGGCAGACGGAAGGACCTGGCTGTATCTTGATTTCCACCATATCATTGCCGACGGTTTCTCCGTGGTGTTGATATTGAAGGACATCGAGCGTTGTTTCAATGGTATGGAGCCTGCCGTAGAAGAAATGGACGGCATAGCTGTTGCCCGGGAAGAAGAGGCCCTTTGCGCAGATGAAGCCAGGATGACCGAGGCACGTGAGTGGTATGGCAGGACCTTCTGCGATGCCGCTGAAACCGATTCCCTGCCTATACCGGAAAGTACGCTTGGTGACGTACCTGCCGAGATGTGCCTCAAGCACTATCCGCTTAGCGTGACCAAGGATGACGTGCGGGATATAATGAAGCGTTTCAACATCAAGGAGGGAACCCTGATGCAAGCTGCATGGGCATTGTTACTGGCAGCATACGGAGCAGAGGACAAGGCATCGTACTGCACCCTGTATTTCGGTCGTGGAGACCGTCGCACGCGTTCTGCCGTTACTATGATGGTTCACACATTCCCCGTGTTTGTCCAGTTCCAGGGCGAGGAAGCGATAGGGGAACTGTTCGCATCCCTGACAGAGCAGATGGCTGTTACCAGGCAAATGCAATACTATTCATATCAGGATGCCGTCAAGGACCTGGGACTTGGCAACCAGGTTATGTTTGTCTATCATGGCTCTGTACTCGATACCGACGAAGAACTGCACTTCGGGCAAGGCACGGCAACCTATTATGATCTGAGGAAACAGATACCGGGATGGAAACTGGTGGCAGAGCTGTTCGGAAAGGGAGACGGCTATTCACTGAAACTTGGTTATAGCAGTACCGACTATTCAGATGCCTTCATGGAAGAACTGGCAGCAAGCTATAGCGCTATCATCCGCTCTATGCTTACAGCCAACATAATAAAGGAGCTCGAATATGCTCTGCCGGATCAGGTAAAATGGCTGGACAGCCTCAATCCGGACATCAAACCCGTTGCTCTTCCGACTTTGGTAGAGCGCTTCAGGCAGCACGTGGCCGAGCGTCCTGACGACATCTTCTGCGTTGCAGGAGACAAACGCCTGACTTTTGCCGAGGTCGACAGGCTTACCGATACCATAGATCCTTCATATACCGTCCGCTGCGGTGAGCACGTTGTGGGATTCTCTGTACCCCGTGACGAGAAGATGGTGCTTGCACCCCTTGCAATCGCCAAGGCCGGCCTCACACAGCTGCCACTGGACAGCAGTTATCCACAGGAACGGCTTGAGTTCATGAAGCAGGATGCCGCGGCCTATGACGGCAACGATGCCCTGGTACTGCTTTACACCAGTGGTACTACCGGCACACCCAAGGGTGTGATGCTGAGCGAAGAGAATTTCCGCATCTTCTCAAATTTCCATGTTAAGCATGTAGGCCTGAAACCAGGCTCGCGCTATGCTACATACGCAGGTTACGGCTTCGATGCCTACCAGCATGACCTATGGGCCTGCGTGTGGGCGGGTGCTACCATATATATAATACAGGATGACATCCGTTTCAATCTCGAGGCTTTGTACGAATATCTGGTCAAGGAGGGTATTACCCATTGCTTCATGACCACACAGATGGCCACGCAGATGGCTCTCTCATATCCCGACATTGCCCAACTTCAGTATCTGGGCACGGGAGGCGAGAAGCTTATGAGCCTTAATCCGCCTTCCTACCGTCTGCTCAACGCCTACGGTCCTACCGAGACGACCTGCTACGTATGCAGCCATTATGTGGATAGGAACGAACCTAACATTCCCATCGGAAGACCCAACGATACAGTGGAAATGTATATCGTCAACCGTTTCGGGAAACAAGTGCCATGGGGATGCTGCGGCGAACTGATTATTGCCGGCCCACAGGTGGGTATCGGTTATTTGAATCAGCCGGAGAAGACAGCAACATCCTTTGTAGAGTGGCACGGAAAACGCATCTATCGTAGCGGCGACATCGTACGCTATCGTGAAAACGGCGACATCGAATTCGTGGGACGCAAGGACGGTCAGGTCAAGATACGCGGTTTCCGTATCGAGCTGAAGGAAGTCGAGGCTGTCATCCGACAGTTCCCCGGCATCAAGGACGCCACCGTTCAGGCCTTCGACTATCCCACTGGCGGCAAATACATTGCCGCATACATTGTGGCAGACGAGCAGATTGACGTCAAGGCAATGAATAGTTTCATCATGGATCAGAAGCCACCTTATATGGTGCCTGCTGCCACGATGCAGATTGATGCCATCCCGCTGAACCAGAACCAGAAGGTGAATCGCAGGGCATTGCCAGAGCCTGTCTTTGGTGCAGCCGCTGAATCCGAGGAGGAATCTGCCGCACCGCTCAACATCCTTGAGCAACAGTTGAAGGATATAGTTGCAGAAGTGCTCAATACCGATGCTTTCGGTATAACTACAGACCTCCGTTACGCAGGTCTTACATCTATTCTGGCCATAAAGGTGGCAACGCAGATATACAAGCGTTTCGGTGTGCAGCTGGATGCCCAGCTCCTTACCAAGGGCGCCAATATCCAGACTGTTGAAAACGAGATACTGGCAACAATGCTGTCAGGTGGAGCTGCCAGTGCAAGTGTGACTGGTTCTGCTGGCGTGACTAGTGATGCAAGTTCACCCGTTTCTGCTCCGCTCAGCTATGCACAGACGGGTGTCTATTTCGACTGCATGAAGAATCCCGCTTCAACCCTGTACAACACCCCTGTGTGCCTGACCTTCCCTATTGAAACCGATGCCGAGGCCCTGCGAAAGGCTGCTGTCCGGGCTGCTGAGAACCATCCTGCACTCTTCGTTCAGTTCAAGACTGACGAGGGCGGTGTAGTACAGGTAATGGGCGACAGGGAGACTCCTGTGGAGGTCGAGGACTATACCATGAGCGAAGAGGAGGCATTGGCCTTCCGCCACGGATTCGTCCGTCCCTTCAACCTGGGCAAGGACAGGCTGTTCCGCCTGGCCACCATACATACTGAAAAAGCACTGTACCTGTATTGTGACATTCATCACCTGGTATGCGACGGCTATTCATATGACCTGTTCATTCAGGAAATCTGCGACCTCATGGAGGGTAGGGAGATAGAACCTGAGATGTGCAGCTACATGCAGTTTGTCATGGACCAGAAGGCAGCAGAAAACGGCGAAGCCTTCGCCTCAGCTGCCGAGTTCTTCAGACAGCGCCTTGGCGATGTCGAGGAAGTTACCGAACTGGCACCCGACCTCAGCAATCCCCTGCCGCAAGGCGAAAACGGCCGTGTATGGGCTCCAATTGTATGGAGTGATGCCGAGCAGCTTGCAAAGAAACAGGGCGTCAAGCCGTCTGCCGTGCTGCTCAGTGCCGTATTCTACAGCCTCTCCCGCTTCTCAGGCAACGACCATATATGCATCACCACCATATCCAACGGCCGCAACAACCTGAAGGTTGCCAATACTATGGGTATGTTCGTCAACACCCTTGCGCTCTCTTCCAGGATAGGTTCGCAGAGTGTGCAGGAATTCCTTCACGAGAGCGAGGAAACCTTCGAGCAGACCCTTGCCCACGAGAACTATCCTTTTGCACGTGTTGCTGCCGACTACGGTCTCAAGGCTGACATAATGTTCGCCTACCAGATGGGCATCCTCAGCGATTACCGTGTAGGCGGTAAGAAGGTGACGGCTGACGAGACAATGGAGCTGAATGTTCCCAAGTTCAAGATTGCCTTCTACATTACCGATGAGCCAGGGGAGCCCGGTGTTGCCATCGAGTACGACAACGGACAGTACAGCGAGGCCATGATGCAGAGCCTGGCACAAAGCGTAGGCAATGCCGTGAGCGCATTTGCCGCAGCTGCTGACAAGCCGCTTCGCAGCATCTCGCTTTTGGACAATGCCGGCATCACCCTGCTGGATTCCTTTAACCGTACAGCCGTTGACTACGATGACACACAGACCATCCTGTCACTCTTCAGCCGCCAGGTAAGGGAGACACCGGACAATCTGGCTGTTGTATATCACGACGTGCGCCTCACCTACAGGGAGGTGGACGAAAAGACCGACGCCATTGCCGCAGCGGTAAGCCAAATTGTAAATCGTAAATCGTCAAATTGTACATCTCCTGTCGTGTCGATTCTCATTGGCCGCAGCGAGTGGATGGTGCTGGCATCTCTGGGCGTACTGAAGGCAGGCTGTGCCTACCAGCCGCTTGATCCCAGCTATCCGTCCGAGCGCCTGAACTTCATGATGCAGGATGCAGATGCCAAGCTGCTGATTGCCGAGGAAGCATTGTTGGAGAAGGTTGGTGACTACCAGGGCCCCGTGCTCCTGACAAAAGATCTTCGAAATATCGAAATGTCGAAATGTCGAAATGTCGAAATAAAACCCGAAGACCTCTTCATCCTGCTCTATACATCAGGTTCAACGGGCAATCCCAAGGGCTGTCAGCTGGAGCATCGCAATCTGGTTGCATTCTGCCATTGGTATCAGCGCTACTACGACCTGCATCCCGGTGACAAGGTGGCTGCGTATGCCAGCTATGGCTTCGATGCCTGCATGATGGACATGTATCCGGCACTTGCCACAGGTGCTGCCGTCGTAATTGTCGGTGACGACATACGACTCAACCTTCCGGACCTGAATGCATACTTCAATGCCGAGGGCGTTACCCATTCGTTCATGACTACCCAGGTGGGCTGTCAGTTTGCGATGAACTGCGACAATCACTCTCTGCGTCACCTTTCAGTAGGTGGCGAGAAGATACTGCCTCTCACTCCGCCTGCGTCTTATAAGCTCCACAACGCGTACGGACCTACCGAGTGTACCATCTTCACGACCATATACCAGCAGACGCAGTATGAGCAGAACGCACCTATAGGCAAGCCGCTGGACAATCTGCAGCTTTACATTGTGGACAAGGACATGAACCGCCTGCCCCTGGGTGCTGCCGGCGAACTGCTGGTCAGCGGCCCGCAGGTAAGCCGCGGCTACCTGAACCTGCCCGAGAAGACGGCAGAGACCTATGTCCAATGGAACGGCAGGCGCTGCTACCGCACAGGCGATGTGGTGCGCTATCTGGCTGACGGCAATATCCAGTTTGTCGGACGCAGGGACGGACAGGTCAAGATACGCGGTTTCCGCATCGAGCTGAAGGAGGTTGAGGCCGTCATACGCGAGTACCCCGGCATCAGCGATGCTACCGTTCAGGCATTCGACTACCCCAATGGCGGTAAGTTCATTGCCGCATACGTGGTCAGCGAAAGCCCAATTGACATACAGGCCCTCAACGCCTTCATCCGTGACCGCAAGCCCCCTTACATGGTGCCTGCCGCAACGATGCAGATACCCGAGATACCGCTCAACCAGAACCAGAAAGTAAACCGCAGGGCCCTGCCGGCACCGCAGATACAGTTGGAGGAACGCGATTACGTAGCCCCTGTGGGCGAAGTCGAGACGCTCTTCTGCGACATCTTTGCCGGCATCCTGTCCCTGGACAAGGTTGGCGCTACCGACAACTTCTTTGAAATGGGCGGTACTTCGCTTATGGTTACCAAGGTTGTCATCGAAGCAGACAAGGCCGGACACCATGTCGCATACGGCGATGTCTTCGACCATCCCACACCGCGACTGCTCGCACAGTTCGTAGGAGGCGCAGCACCCGCAGATGCTGTCGACACCGAGATAGAGAACTTCGACTATACCGGCATCGATGCCATCCTGCAGCACAATAATACCGAAATGTTCCTGCAAGGCGAACGTCAGCAGCTGGGCAACGTACTGCTTACAGGCGCTACCGGCTACCTGGGCATCCATGTGCTGCGCGAGCTTATCGATTCAGATGCAGCCACAATCACCTGTCTTGTCAGGGGCAAGGACCAGTCAGCTGCCGAGCACCGACTCAAGAACCTGCTCTTCTACTATTTCGAGCAGTCATTCGGCGAGCTCTTCGGTACCCGCCTCTTCGTCGTCAACGGCGATGTAACCCAGGACTTTACAGAAATCGTCCATAGTACATCAATTGATACCGTCTTCAACTGTGCCGCCAATGTCAAGCATTACTCCAAGGGCACTGACATCGAGGACGTCAATATAGGCGGAGCACGCCGCTGTGTCGAGTTCTGTCTCAATACAGGCGCCAGACTTATACATATCTCCACCACTTCGGTAGCCGAGATATGGATTGACCGCGGTGACGGCAGTCAGGTTCCCATGCTCGACGAGCGCAAGCTGTGGTTCGGTCAGTTCCTCGACAACCGCTACATCCACTCCAAGTTCCTTGCCGAGCGTCTCATACTCGATGCCGTTGCCCGTCATGGCCTCAATGCCAAGGTAATGCGCGTAGGCAACCTGGCACCTCGCAGCTACGACGGAGAATTCCAGGCAAACTTCAACAGCAACAGCTTCATGGGACGCCTCAAGGTCTTCTATACCCTGGGATGCTGCCCATACGACATCTATGACGAACACACCGAGATGTCACCTATCGACGAGACGGCCAAGGCAGTCGTCCTTCTTGCATCCACACCGCGCGAATGCACCGTATTCCAGCCGTTCAACAACCACACCGAACTGCTGGGAGACGTGCTCCTGCTCATGAAGAAAGTCGGCAGGGAAATGCGCTTCGTGGAGAATGACGAGTTCGACCGTACAATAGCCGTTGCCGGACAGGATCCCGAGAAGGCCAAGCTCCTGGCAGCACTCGTCGCCTATCAGGACGTCGCCCATGGACAGAAGACAGCGATTATCGAACGCGACAACCGCTACACCTGCAATATCCTGCACCGTCTCGGATTCCATTGGAAGGATACATCCTGGGACTACGTCGAACAGATGATGACCGCCATCTCGCAGTTAGGCTTCTTCGACGAAAAGAGCCGGTAACCAAAGTGAGCCCTGCCCAACCCAAACGCCTGCTGTCTTGTACTGAAATAGCTTGACACGTTTTTCGCCATAACAAAAGTAAAAAGTTATGACAAAACGTGAACGATCTCATTACAGCGATGACTTTAAGTTGAAAGTATTGAGCGACTACTACAATAGTGGTATGTCAAAAGG
>JAFZVW010000053.1 GCA_017617635.1 Bacteroidaceae bacterium
ACTTCCTTAGAGAGGCTAGAGTAAGCACCCAGCAGCAACTGCTGACCTGTCTGACCCTTAGCATAGAAGGTACGGCTTACCTGGGCACCACCAAATGAACGGTTAGCCAGCATACCACCGTATTCACGAGCAAAAGGAACACCCTGAGCTACGCACTGGTCGATGATGTTGTTAGAAACCTCAGCCAGACGGTAGACATTAGCCTCACGGGCACGATAGTCACCACCCTTTACTGTATCGTAGAAAAGACGGTAAACAGAGTCGCCGTCGTTCTGATAGTTCTTGGCAGCATTGATACCACCCTGTGCAGCGATTGAATGTGCACGGCGTGGTGAATCCTGGATGCAGAAGTTATACACATTGAAGCCCATCTCGGCCAATGACGATGCAGCTGATGCACCTGCCAGACCCGTACCTACGACTATTACGTCAAGCTTGAGCTTATTCTTTGGGTTAACCAAACGCTGGTGTGCCTTATAGTTGGTCCACTTTTCAGCAACTGGTCCCTCTGGAATTCTTGAATCTATTTTCTTTGCCATAACTTATGTCAATTCTTAATTATTAATTCACAATTAGCAAGCACCGCAGCACTTAACTGCCTCCTGCATAGCATCCTTGAAATCACAAGGCACATAGCCTAGGCAGAAAGCAACAGCGACAACAGCAAACATCAGAACAACAACGGTTGTGTAGATGCAACCGATTATCTGCCAGCGACACATCCATATCTTGCCGTTCCAGCCCAATGTCTGCAATGCACTCCAGAAACCGTGGTTCAAATGGAACCACAATGCTGCCAGCCATACCAAATAAACAGCAGTATAGCCATAACCGCAACATGATGCCGGCTGTGACGGACATGCACCATGGAATGTACGCACAATCCAGTATACACCGTTGGCTGCCAGCTTAGCCTCCTCGCCCTGAATCAGTTCGGCAGCCATCATATTCCACCAAAAGTTGAACAGGTGAAGCCCCATGCCAACGATAACGATAAAACCAAGAACCAACATATTCTGGCTTGCCCACTCGACCTTGCCAGGCTTGTCGGTAATAGCATACTTGCTGTTGCCACGTGCTCTGTTGTTCTGCAATGTAAGCCAGATCGCAAAGATAAAATGCAGGGCCACAAGACATGCAAGACCGACGGTTGCAACAACTGCATACCAGTTTGCTCCCAAGAACTCACAAATCATGTTGTAACCTTTTGCACTAATCAGGGCAACAACATTCATTGAAGCGTGAAAGGTAAGGAACAGTATCAAGGCGATACCCGTTACTGACATCACTACCTTCCTACCAATTGATGATTTGATTAACCACATAGGATTTTAATTGAAAGTTTAGTTAATATTTATTCGTTTCGGTTTCTTCGTGCGCGCATACCTGTTTATAGGTATAACGTTCGCCACAAATTTAATGTTTTTTGTTGATTTGTACAACATTTTTAACAAATAACTAAAAGAAAATAAGTACTTTTGTGAGAAGAGTATTGATAAATATTTGATGAAACTGATATTCGATGTCATAGTAGTGGGAGCAGGCCATGCCGGTTGTGAGGCAGCATGTGCCAGTGCCAGAATGGGGGCTAAGACATGTTTGATTACGATGGACATGAACAAGATAGCCCAAATGTCCTGCAACCCTGCGGTAGGCGGCATTGCCAAAGGTCAGATAGTGCGCGAAATTGATGCACTGGGCGGCCACATGGGCGAAATTACGGACCGCACAGCCATTCAGTTCCGTATGCTGAACCGTAGCAAAGGACCTGCCATGTGGAGCCCCCGTGCCCAGTGCGACCGCAGCAAATTCATCTGGGCATGGCGCGAAACACTCGACGACACCCCAAACTTGAGTATCTGGCAAGACCAGGTTACAGAACTGATTACATCCCATGACGGGACGGCAAGGAACATTGTTATCGGTGTCCGCACAATATGGGGCGTAGAAATAATGGCCAAAAGCGTCATCATTACCACCGGCACATTCCTGAACGGACTTATGCACATCGGCCGCAACAAGTTGGAAGGAGGCCGTTGTTCGGAACCGGCATCCAAACTGCTGACGGAGAGTATTGCACGCAATGGCATACGCGTCGGACGCATGAAGACAGGAACCCCTGTACGCATTGACGGACGCAGCGTTCATTTCGAGGATATGACCGAGCAGCCCGGCGACGAGATCTGCGGACGATTCTCGTACATGGGTGACGACCGTAAGCTTCCACAATTACCATGCTGGATTACATACACAAACGAGGCCGTTCACGAAAGGTTGCGAAAGGGACTGGAAGACTCACCGCTTTTCAATGGCCAGATTCAAAGTGTAGGACCCAGGTATTGCCCCAGCATTGAAACCAAGCTGGTTACATTTGCCGGCAAAGACAGTCACCTGTTGTTTCTGGAGCCGGAAGGCATCAATACGCAGGAATACTATCTTAACGGTTTCTCTTCCTCATTGCCAATAGAGACCCAGATCGAATCACTGAAACTGATTCCAGCCTTCCGTGACCTGAAAGTATATCGTCCGGGGTACGCAATCGAATACGACTACTTTGACCCTACCCAGTTGTACCATACCCTGGAATCAAAAATCGTTGAAGGACTGTACCTGGCAGGACAGGTAAACGGCACGACAGGATACGAGGAAGCAGCAGGACAAGGTTTGATAGCAGGTATGAACGCTGCTCTCAAACTACAGGGAAGGGAGCCTTTCGTCCTGCATCGCGACGAGGCATATATCGGAGTACTGATAGACGACATAGTAACAAAGGGCGTGGACGAACCATACCGTATGTTCACATCACGTGCCGAATACCGCATCCTGCTCCGCCAGGACGACGCCGATGCACGCCTTACAGAAAAGAGCTACAATGCAGGCTTGGCAACACAGGCACGCATGGACCACTGGTTGGAGAAAAAACATAAGATCGAAGAACTTATTCGGTTCTGCAACGAGTACTCGGTAAAGGCCAACCTGATTAACGATGCACTTGTGACACTTGGGACGACTCCGTTGCAAAAAGGATGTAAACTGGCTGATATTGTTGCACGCCCCCAGATAAGCATTCCGGGACTGATACCATATATGCCTGCCTTACAGCGCATTACAGATACATTCGGTGCCCGCAGGGACGAAACTGTCGAAGCTGCAGAAATACGCATGAAATACAGCGGCTATATCATGCGCGAGCGCGAAGTTGCATCAAAGATGCAAAGGTTGGAAAATATCCGCATCCGCGGACGATTTGACTATGCCTCAATCCAATCCCTCTCCACCGAGGCAAGGCAGAAGTTGACGGCCATCAATCCCGACACTCTGGCACAGGCCTCCAGAATCCCAGGTGTATCACCGTCTGATATCAACGTCCTGTTGGTTTTGATGGGCAGATAGTTTCACGTGAAACATAAACAAAAACATAAATAATGAACAACCCTATTCTATTAAAACACCTGCGGGTGGTTCCCGATTTCCCAATACCGGGAATACAGTTCCAGGATATCACCACCCTGTTCGATAACGCCGAATGCCTGAGCATCATGCGTAATGAGACAGCACAGCTATACAAGGACAAGGGAATTACGAAAGTGGTAGGTTTGGAGAGCCGCGGCTTTATGCTCGGCGCAATTGTTGCAGCCGACCTGAATGCCGGCTTCGTTATGGCCCGCAAGCCTAACAAGCTTCCTGGAAAAGTTGTATCCATTGAATACGACAAGGAGTACGGCAAGGACACCATCTGTATGGTAAGCGACGCGATAGGCCCGGACGATGTGGTGCTTATTCACGACGACCTGCTTGCTACCGGAGGCAGTATGCGAGCCACCGTTGACCTGGTCAGACGATTCAATCCCAAGAAAATTTTCGTGAACTTTATCATCGAGCTGACCATCGAAGGACTACATGGTCGCGACATCCTTGACGATGTAGAGATAACCACGTTGATGAAGATTTCATAGGACCTGCGTTCAGCACTGGATGGACAAAGAAGCTCTGCACGATTATATTAAGGCCATCGTCTCAAACCTGCCGGAGAAGCCTGGATGTTATCAGTATCTTGATGACAGCGGAACCGTCATATACGTTGGCAAGGCCAAGAACCTGAAACGTCGTGTCGCAAGCTATTTCAACCACGAGCACGACAGCATCAAGACAAGGAGTCTTGTATCCAGGATACGCGACATAAAATACATTGTAGTCAAATCGGAAAGCGATGCCCTGTTATTGGAAAACAACCTCATCAAGCAGTGGTGCCCAAGATACAACATCCTGTTAAAGGACGGTAAGACATACCCCAGCATATGTATCACCAACGAGTATCTGCCGCGAATTATCGAAACACGCAAGATCGACACACGCGGGGGAACATACTACGGACCCTATAGCAACGTCGGCGCAATGCACATGCTGCTGGACGTAATCAGGAAAATGTACCCGCTTCGCCGTTGCACACATTCCATAACCCCCGAAGGCATTGCCGACGGGAAATACAAGGAGTGCCTGGAATACCACATCAGAAACTGCACGGCTCCATGTACAGGTCGCGAGACATACGAGAAATACATGAGCTACATATCCGATGCTACGGAAATACTGAAGGGCAACACCTCATCACTCGAAAGGCGGCTGCAGACAGATATGCAGCAGTTAGCGTCAGAGATGCGTTTCGAGGAAGCGGAAATAGTCAAACGCCAGTACCTGCTGATCAAGAATTACCGTGCCAAGAGCGAGGTCGTGAGCAACACAATCAACGACGTCGACGTATTTAATATCGAAGACAACAGTAACGTCGCATATATAAATTACCTGCATGTAGCGAACGGGTGTATCAACAAAGCCTTTACTTTCGAATACGCCAAACGGTTGGATGAAACCACCGAAGACCTGCTTGTATCAGGCATAGTCGAAATGCGCAGCAGATACAATAGCTCCAGCCGGGAAATAATCGTACCGTTCCACGTGGAACTTCCCATCGACGGCATACAGATTTCCATACCTCAGCGCGGAGATAAAAAGAAACTGCTCGAACTTTCACGGATGAATGTCCTGCAGTACAAGAAGGACCGTCTGGCACAAAGCGACAAGCTTAATCCCGAACAGAAACAGGTGCGCCTTATGAAAGAGTTGCAAGACGCACTTGGAATGAAAAAAATGCCAATACACATCGAATGCTTCGACAACAGCAACATCAGCGGAACCGATGCCGTAGCCGCGTGTGTAGTATTCAAAAAGGCCAAACCGTGCAAAAGCGAATACCATAAATACAACATTAAAACGGTAGACGGTCCCGACGACTACGCATCGATGCAGGAGGTTGTAAGACGCAGGTATTCGCGTATGACAGACGAAGGCACTCCCCTACCCGATCTTATTATAACCGACGGCGGCAAAGGACAGATGGAAGTTGTCCGTAAAGTTGTCGAAGACGAACTGCAATTGAATATTCCTATTGCAGGACTTGCCAAAAACAATCATCACAGGACCAACGAACTGCTATACGGTTTCCCTGCCAAAACCATACAGTTGCGGACCGACTCTGCATTGTTTCATTTCCTTACACAGATACAGGACGAAGTACACAGGTTTGCCATAACATTCCACCGCAACAAACGCAGCAAACGCCAAACCAAAAGCGAGCTGGATTCCATTCCGGGCATAGGTCCTAAGACAAAAGACCTTTTGCTGAAACATTTCAAGAGCGTAAAACGCATAAAAGACGCCTCGCCCGAAGAACTGAAAGCTATTCTTGGAGAGAATAAATCATCCAAAATATATCGGGAATTGCACAATAATTAATTCTTTTTTATATCTTTGCATACACAGAAAAACCAGAAAAACTAGCAAATAATACCATGAGAGTCGTCATCCAACGTGTAACCCAGGCATCCGTAACCATCAATGGTACGGTAAAGAGCAGTATCGGAAACGGAATGCTCATTCTGCTTGGAATAACGCACGAAGACAACTCCGAGGATATTGACTGGCTCTGCAACAAGATTGTAAACCTGCGCATTTTTGATGACGAAAACGGCGTAATGAACAGGAATATCATGGATGCGGGCGGAGACATTATAGTCGTAAGCCAGTTTACATTGATGGCAAGTTACAGAAAAGGCAACCGACCCAGTTATATCTATGCAGCCAAACCAGACATCGCAATTCCACTTTACAACGGATTCTGCGCCAGTTTAAGCACCCTGCTGGGGCATCCTGTAGGTACTGGCGAGTTCGGTGCAGACATGAAGGTACAGTTACTTAACGACGGCCCCGTAACGATCTGCATGGATACAAGAAACAAAGAATAGAAACACATCAAAGTTTTATAAAATATGGATAAGTACGAAGAAATGTTGTCCAAGTACAACACAAACGTCAATGACGAAGAAATTGCCAGGAAAGTAGCAGAAATCATCGAGAAGAAAGTTCCAGAAAACATGACACCTGCAGTTAAGAAATTTCTGATGGGAAGTGTGGAACTGACAACCCTGAAAACCACAGACAGCGAGGAAAGTGTACTGAAATTCACCGAAAGGGTAAACGATTTCGACAACACCTATCCCGACCTGCCACACGTTGCAACCATCTGTGTATACCCATGCTTTGCAAAGATTGTCAGCCAAAGTCTGGAAGTAGAAGGCGTTGAAGTTGCATGCGTAAGCGGCAGTTTCCCCAGTTCACAGGCACTTCTCGAGGTAAAGGTCGCAGAGACAGCACTTGCTGTAAAGGACGGTGCTACCGAGATTGATATCGTTATGAGCGTTGGCAAGTTCCAAAGCGGTGACTACGAGACCGTATGTGATGAAATCAGCGAATTGAAAGCCGTATGCGGTAACAAGAAGATGAAGGTTATCCTGGAAACCGGATGCCTTGCAAACGGTACCGAGATAAAGAAGGCATCTCTGCTGTCCATGTTTGCCGGAGCCGACTACATCAAGACATCAACCGGCAAGGAGAAAATCGCAGCAACACCCGAAGCGGCATATATCATGTGCGAAGCTATCAAGGAATACTACGACCAGACAGGTATACAAATCGGCTTCAAGCCCGCAGGTGGTATCAATACCGTCCAGGATGCCGTGACATATTATACAATCGTGAAAGAAGTCCTCGGTGAAAAATGGTTAACCAACCAATATCTGCGTCTCGGCACCAGCCGATTGGCAAACCTGCTTCTCAGCGAAGTTTTGGGCGAGGAAGTCAAATTCTTCTAAAACACACCTGCCCTACCCCATTTTTACCCCTGTGAGAGTCTGAAATTTGCGACCCGCCGGTCATAAATTTTATTCTGGACAATTCTCACGCACCGTAAAATCAGCCCTAATTGCTAAAAAACAGCACTTTAGGGCTATTTTTTTATACAACGGCAAGAGAGCAAATAAAATGGAAATACTGCAGATAAGGGCATTTTAGCCTTAAAGCGCACGCTGAGACACAAAATCCAAGTAGGCAATCAGCGAATCGATGATAGCCGAGTGAGCGAAGTCATCAAGAAGGCCTCGTGCCATTCCCGAGAACTCCTGCATTGCTTTTTCCGTATAAACTATTCCACCCTCGTCATAAGTCAGGTGAACCAAAACGGCAATCTCCTCCTCGGTCACAGTTCCACGACGAACCTTCAAGGCAAGTTCGCGAACCTCACGGTTACGACGTGCGGCAAACAGGACAGGCAGCGTCAGTTTACCCTCCTTCATGTCATTGCCCGCAGGCTTACCTGCATTATTCGACTTGTCGTAATCAAACAGATCATCACGCAACTGGAAACAAATACCCAGAAGCATACCGAAACGCTTCAACAAGTCAGCAGCTCCCTCATCAGCACCTGCAAGCGTTGCACCCAATTGCGCACATGTAGAGAACAGCGAAGCCGTCTTTTTGCGTATCACGTCGTAATACGCACTTTCCTCCATCGACTCACCATTCACGTTCGCCAACTGCAAAAGCTCTCCGTCAACCAGCATCTTGCCGAGCTCTGCGACACGCTGAGGGATGACGATATCACCAACCACAGAAGCATGCTCGATAGACTTTGACAGCAGGAAATCGCCTACGAGAACAGCTGTTTTGCTCGACAGCAGGCTATTTACGCTCTGTTGTCCGCGACGCATGTCACTCTCGTCCACAACATCATCATGCACAAGGGATGCCGTATGCAACAGTTCCAGCGCTATAGCCGCATGAAGGACACTGTCCGGCAATGCCTTTTCCGCATCGGTAAAGAGCCTTGCAGACAACAATGTAAGTACAGGCCTCATCTGCTTCCCCTGGCGTTTTACAATATGCTCAAGGGCAATATTCAGCAAAGGATTCGTCGTCGTAAGCGTAGCCTTGAACATCTCGTTAAAACGTTCCAGGTCATGCCTGACAGGTTCCTGTATCTTTTTCAATGCGTCCATCAGCTAAAGTCTCATTCTTATGTGCAAATTTATATAAAAACGGCGACATTAGCACAAATTTTACTATTTTTGCAAACAAAAGACATTATTTTCATTGCAAATTTCACACCGAAAGGACATGAAACTACTCCTTTTAGACGCATACGCGCTCATATACCGCGCATTCTACGCATTTATCAAGAATCCGCGAATCAACTCCAAGGGTGAAAACACAAGTGCCATTCTCGGCTTTGTAAACACCCTCGAGGACGTGCTCAGGAATATGCAGCCGACACACATCGGCGTTGCATTCGACCCCAGTGGCGGTACATTCCGCCACGAAGCATTCCCCGAATACAAGGCGCAGCGCGAAGAGACGCCCGAGGCAATACGCTTTGCCGTTCCCATAATCAAGGACATACTCAATGCATACCGTATTCCCGTACTGGAAGTTAAGGGCTACGAGGCAGACGACGTTATCGGCACACTGGCACACCAGGCAGACATACAGGGCATCGAGACGTATATGATGACACCCGACAAGGACTACGGACAACTGGTTACCGATAATGTCAAGATGTACCGCCCGGGCATAGGAACCAATCCTGCACAGATACTGACACCCAGGGAAGTATGCAACAAATGGGGAATAGAAAGCCCCAGGCAGGTTATTGACATACTTGCCCTTATGGGCGATGCCTCGGACAATATTCCCGGCTGCCCGGGCATTGGAGAAAAGACTGCCGGCACACTTGTCAGGACATGGGGTGGGGTAGAGGGCCTTATAGCCAATATCGATAACTTGAAGGGCGCCACACAACGCAAGGTAAGCGAAAACATAGACAAGATACGGCAAAGCTATTGGCTTGCCACAATTGTCACAGATGCACCCATCACACTGGACATGAAGAACCTGGAGTACCAGGAACCCGACACCCGTAAGCTCGAAGACATCTACAAGAGACTGGAATTCAACCAGTTGTTGCGCAAGACAAAGGCAGAGCCCATACAAGGCGACCTCTTCGCCATGCTGGATGCAGCACAGAACACACCGCCCGAACCTGTAAGCCTACACACAGTACTGCCCCCATACGTCATTGATGGCAATATGGTCATAGGGCACAACCTCAAGGCACACTGGAACGACATCAAGGAATACGAGGGAAGCATGTTCGACGTGGAAATAGCACACTACGTCCTGCATCCCGAGATGAGACACAGCCTTGAATACCTCCAGCAGATATACCATAGCGACTCTCTCCAGGAACTCAAGACAAAACTTGAAAAGGAACTTGATGACGAGGGCCTTATGAAGCTGTTCCGGGAAATAGAAATGCCACTCATGCCCGTACTTGCACGAATGGAAGAAGCAGGCGTAAGCATTGACCTTCAGGGACTTGCAGACACCAGCCGCACATTTACCATACAGCTTAACCAGCTGGAACAGGAAATCATCCGTCTCGCCGGACAGCCATTCAATATATCCTCGCCGCGTCAGGTAGGGGAAATCCTGTTCGACGTACTCAAGCTTGACCCCAAGGCCAAGAAAACCAAGACCGGACAATACACAACAAACGAGGAAATACTGGAGGCGCTCAGAAGCAAGCACCCTATTGCAGGCAAAATCCTGGAATTCCGCAGTCTCAAAAAACTGCTTGGAACATATATTGATGCATTCCCCAAGTTGGTCAATCCCAAAACCGGCCACATACATACCTCGTTCAACCAAACCGTTACAGCCACAGGCCGCCTTTCCAGCAGTAACCCCAACCTGCAGAATATCCCCGTGCGCGATGCTTTGGGCAAGGAGGTACGCAAGGCATTCATCCCCGACGCTGGCGAAATGTTCTTCAGCGCCGACTACAGCCAGATCGAACTGCGCATTATGGCACATCTGTCAGGGGACGAGAACCTGATCGAGGCATTTCTCGAGGGACACGATATCCATGCGGCAACTGCAGCCAAGATATACCACAAATCCATCCAAGACGTAACTGCCGACGAACGCCGCAGCGCAAAAACCGCCAATTTCGGTATTATTTACGGCATCAGCGCCTTCGGCCTTGCCGAGCGTCTCGGATGCAGCAGAAGCGAAGCAAAGGACCTTATCGAGGGTTATTTCCATACATATCCCGGTGTCAAGGCATATATGGAAAAGAGTATCTCGATGGCACGTGAGAAGGGCTACACACAGACACTGTTCGGCCGACGCTGCCAGCTACCCGACATCAACAGCCATAATGCAGTTGTACGCGGCTATGCAGAGCGCAACGCCATCAATGCCCCCATACAGGGTTCCGCTGCCGATATCATGAAGATAGCCATGATACGCATCGACAGGCGCATGCAGGAACAGAAGCTCAGGAGCCGCATGATTCTACAGGTTCACGACGAACTCAATTTCACAGTAATTCCCGATGAAAAGGCAATTATTGAACAAATTGTGATTGAAGAGATGCAGAATGCAGCCACACTTCGTGTACCTCTGATTGCAGATGCAGGGTGGGGGAGAAACTGGCTGGAAGCACACTAGGATAAACATAAAAAATCATAATAAAATACGTACAAAGCATATTTTTCCCGAGAAAAACAATATATTTGCAGGACAAAAGGCGCGACAAACAAGCGCGACAACAGATAAACCGATGAAGCGAACACTGATTTTGGCCCTTGCTGCAATGCTCGCACTGACCGTTGCAATTGACGGAACCAACAATCCCGCACAAACTGCGGTGAGCGACAATGACACCATCATCATACGCACCGATACGCTCAAGGAAGTCGTTGTAAAGGGTAAGAAAGAACTGCCAGTCGTAGATGCAATACGCCAAAGTCTGGGAAGCGATATGGTTCAACCCAAGCAGAAAAGCGTTTCAGACGTACTGGGCAAAGCCTCCGACTACATCCTGCACCCCTTTGCACGCAAGCAACGCCAGCGTGCAAAGAATCTGAAGCGTACAAAGGAGAATCTGGAACGCCTTGAAGCCGCCAAGACATACGAGGACGAGCTTACCGAAGCAATCAGAAAGCAGCTATACGAAGATTCGATAGCTGCCCTCAGAAAGAAATAGCATCAATTCGCATCGTACAGCTCAGTGCTCAGATAACGCTCACCCGTATCCGGCAGAAGAGCTACAATCCTCTTACCCTTGTTTTCCGGCAGTTTGGCCAATTCTATTGCAGCATAGGCAGCAGCACCGCTGGAGATGCCTACAATCAGTCCTTCGTACAGGGACAGTTCGCGACCAGTCTTCAGCGCATCCTCGTTCTTGACCTTGTAGACAACATCTATTACCCCACGATCCAGTATTTCAGGCACAAAGCCTGCGCCTATACCCTGAATCTTATGAGGACCAGGTGCACCACCGCTCAGCACAGGGCTGCTCTCAGGCTCAACTGCAACAATTCTGACGTCAGGATTCTTTGCCTTTAATGCACGCCCGACACCAGTTACAGTGCCGCCAGTGCCTGCTCCGGCAACAAAAATATCCACCCTTCCGTCCGTATCACGCCAGATTTCATCGGCGGTCGTCCTCTCGTGAATCTCAGGATTCGCAGGGTTTGTAAACTGTCCCAGGATAATCGCACCAGGTGTCTCACGCTGCAGGCGCTCCGCCTCGGCAATAGCACCCTTCATGCCCTTGGCACCCTCGGTCAGGACAAGTTCGGCACCAGCAGCCTTCATCAGCAGCTGACGCTCCCTGCTCATCGTCTCGGGCATTACTATTACAGCCTTGTAGCCCTTCACGCAACTAATCCAGGCAATGCCAACACCGGTATTGCCGCTTGTCGGCTCGATGATGGTTGCACCAGGTTTCAGAAGTCCCCTTTTCTCTGCATCCTCGATCATGTTCAGCGCAATACGGTCCTTGACGCTGCCACCAGGATTAAAATACTCGACCTTTGCAACAACCTGTGCCTCAGCACCGCGTGCCTTTGCTATCTTCTCAATCTCTACCAGTGGAGTGTTACCCACCAAATCCAGTAAGTTTTTATGAATGTTTGCCATAATCTGTTATTGTTTTACTTTGCAAAATTACAACTTTATTTTCAATCTCGATTTTATATTCCATTTTATATTCTCAGATTTGATCAAATGCCTGCTGCAAGTCATCCAGAATATCGTTGATATGCTCGACTCCGATACTCAGACGCACAGTCGTCGGAGTTATGTGCTGTTCAGCAAGTTCCTCAGGACTCATCTGACTATGAGTGGTCGTATACGGATGGATAACCAGCGACTTGACGTCAGCGACATTTGCCAGCAGCGAGAATATGCGTAGCGAATCGATAAACTTCCACGCATCCTCCTGAGTACCCTTTATTTCGAACGTGAATATACTGCCGGCACCTTTTGGGAAATATTTCCTGTACAGTTTATGATCCGGATGAGAGGGTAGGGCAGGGTGGCTCACACTCTTCACCTTAGGATTATTCGACAGATAATCAACAACCCTCAGCGCATTGTACACATGACGCTCGACGCGAAGCGGTAAAGACTCTACACCCTGCAGCAGAATCCACGCATTCAACGGAGAGATACAAGCACCCGTATCACGCAGGATAACGGCACGAATACGCGTTACGAAAGCAGCATCGCCGGCAACATCGGCAAAAACAGCACCATGATACGAAGGATCAGGCTTTGCAAGGGTAGGGTAGCGGTCGGCGTTTGCCTTAAAGTCAAACCTGCCGCCATCAACGATGACACCACCCAAGGACGAGCCGTGACCACCTATGAATTTCGTGGCACTATGCACTACAACGTCGGCACCATGCTCCAGGGGGCGAATCAACAACGGCGCAAATGTGTTGTCAACGACAAACAATATTCCATGCCTGTGAGCAATCTCGGCAATGGCATCCAGATTTGTCACATCACTGTTCGGGTTACCGAACGTCTCAGCATATATCACTTTGGTGTTCGGGCGTATGGCAGCCTCAAGCGCCTCCAGGTCGTTCACCCTTACTATAGTATTATCTATGCCCTGCGTTGCCAAAGTATGGGTAATCAGATTAAAACTGCCCCCATACAGATTGTCAGCAGCAATAATGTGATCGCCATTCTGCGCAACATTCTGCAAGGCATACGTAATTGCAGCTGCACCGCTGGCAACTGCCAGTGCAGCCACACCACCCTCCAATGCAGCAATACGCTCCTCGAAAACAGCTTGAGTCGTATTTGTCAGACGACCATAGATATTACCCGCGTCACGCAACCCGAAGCGGTCGGCAGCATGCTGGCTGTTGTCGAAAACGTACGATGTTGTCTGATAGATAGGCACGGCACGACTACCCGTTGTCGGATCGGGCGTCTCCTGACCTGCATGAAGGGCCAGAGTCTCTATCCTGTAATTCCCTGTTGACATAATATTCAAATATTGGTTAGTATTTTTTTTGACGGTGCAAAGGTACAGCGGCTAAATATTTTTTCCATGCAAAACATATAAAGTTAGAAAATTTATCTATCTTTGTGCCCATACAAAGAACATTTGAGCTATAAAACAGCAAAAATACCGGTTATGACAGAAAATATTATCCGCGAACATCTTGACGACAGGGATATTGCAATACTTCGCGCCCTTCAACAGGATGCACGCCTTACCACAAAGCAACTTGCACAGAAAGTACATCTCAGCCCCACACCTACATACGAACGCGTAAAAAGACTGGAGCGGGACGGATACATCAAACGCTACATCACCATACTGGATGCCGAGAAGCTGAACAAAGGCTTCGTCGTATACTGCAGCGTAAAGCTGTCACCACTCAACAAACAAGTCGCACAACAGTTCTGCGACACCATTATGACTATCGACGAAGTAACAGAATGCTACAACATTTCCGGCAAGTTCGACTATATGCTGCGCGTACATTGTCCAGATATGAAATACTACCAGCAATTCATACTCAATGTACTCGGCTCATTACCAATGCTCGGCTCACTCGAAAGCACCTTTGTAATGGAAGAAATCAAGCACCGCTTCGGTGTAGCAATATGATATTTTAGTTACTCCCATTTCGCCTTGCTCTTTTTCAGCATGGCCAAGGCCTCGGTAGGATCAAAAGGCCCGGCATCCTCGAAGCAAAACAGGTTGCCATCATCTAAAACACTGTTACAGTTGTTGCAGTGTTGCAGTTCCAAAACAGGTTATGTAAATGTCAAAAATTAACTCTATATTTATAATATAAATATAGAAATATTTATAGGTATTGGAAATGCTTCTCGAGAACTGCAACACTGCAACACTGCAACGCGTAAGACAAAGAGTCCTTTGTCCTTCCCTTGTCTTGTACTGAAATAGCTTGACACGTTTTTCGCCATAACAAAAGTAAAAAGTTATGACAAAACGTGAACGATCTCATTACAGCGATGACTTTAAGTTGAAAGTATTGAGCGACTACTACAATAGTGGTATGTCAAAAGG
>JAFZVW010000054.1 GCA_017617635.1 Bacteroidaceae bacterium
ATCAGTGAAGAGGAGGAGACTCGAACTCCCACGCCTCGCGGCACTACCACCTCAAAGTAGCGCGTCTACCATTCCGCCACCTCTCCTTCGAACCAATAAATTCAAGTGCCCAAGACAGGACTCGAACCTGCACATCTCTCGACACACGCACCTGAAACGTGCGCGTCTACCAATTCCGCCACTTGGGCATTCAATGAGCTCGTTTTGCTCAATGTCTGAGCGGAAAACGAGACTCGAACTCGCGACCCCAACCTTGGCAAGGTTGTGCTCTACCAACTGAGCTATTTCCGCATTTTACAGTGTTTCAACGTTGATTGTTGATGCTTTTCCGCCGAATTGCTGTGCAAAGATAAGGCGATTTTGTGAAATGACCAAACAAACGGGCAAAAAAAATCAAATATTTAAATGATTATCCACAGAAGTGTCAGGGACATTGTAGCGAGCAGAAGGTACATGTCGGTGGTTGCGAAGCCTGACTTCGTAAATGCGCTGCTGTAGTATTTGCGTGATACGTGGTTATAGCGCTTGAGAATATACTTGCCTACGTAATAGACTGTCATTCCGATAACGACACCGAGAACAGCTCCGCAAAGTACGTCACTGGGATAGTGCATTGCCAGGTATATGCGGCTGATGCCTACAAGTATTGCCCAGAAGTACAGTGATATGGCGGTAAGCCTGTGTCGGAAGACGAGGGAGAGATAGGTTGCTATTGCAAAGACATTGGTTGCATGTGAACTGGGAAAGCTGTATCCCCCACCCCTGCCTGCGGCAACACGAAGGCTGTACATGATTTCGGGCTCCAAACCGGGACGCAGGCGATGGAAATAGGGCTTGAGCAGTGTAGAGCTTATCTGGTCGGCAAGCAGTATGCATATAGCTATACCGAAAAGCATTGGCAGGGATTGCGAAATCTGACGGTCCTTGGCTATAATGTAAATGGTTACAAGCAGCATGAGCGTCCATGTGGCGGTAGAGGACAGGGATATCATGATATGGTCCATGAACATGTTGTCGCAACCGTTGAGTAGGAAAAGGATTTGCCTGTCCATATGTTAAATCGTCAATTAAATCGTAAATCGTAAAATCGTAAATAATTCAAATCTCCTGGAAGGTATTGCGCTGTATCCATCCGGACTTGCCGTCGGCAATACTGATCTCGACCCAGTCCTTCATGCTGTCGTCCTTGATTTCTACGCGTGTACCCTGATGGATGACGAAAAGGTCATTGCCGTTTTTCTCTGGGGTTGACTTGACAGTAACAGCCGGCTGCATAAGTATGCCTGCGCTGTGATGCAAGTTGTAATATCGCTGGCTGTATGCGCAGATATTGCTCATAATGCACAGGAATATGCCTATGATGGCTGAAAAGAAACCTATCTTGCGCAGAACGATATTCTGTCCCCACAGGTATATGCCTGCCATGAGCAGCGTAATGACGAATAGCCATATTGCCGTATGTGCCCATGCCGTAACTGACATCGAACGTGTAAGGCTGTGCCAGGCGGACACGAAGAACATCTCGTGGGCGGGTGTTATGCGGTCGATTGTCTTGCCGCGTGCCATAGCGAGATTGTGCTTGACGTTTTCGTCCGAGGGATCGAGTTTGGCTGCACGCTCGAACCACAGTACGCTGTTGGGATAGTCTTCGAGACGGTAATAGGTGCATGCAAGATTGTAGTAGACGCTGAGGCTCTGGCCTTGTCCTGCTAGCTGAAGGTACAGGTCACGTGCCTGTTTGTATTCCCTTGCCGCAAAGGCTGAATCGGCTTGTATCTTGACTTCCTGTGTCGTGGCTGCCAGAGCTGCACCGGCAGTTGCAAACAGGAATACTGCAAGCAGTAGTATTATGTTACAGGTATACAGTTTCTTCATCGTGTGTGTATCAGATGACATTTTCCATTTCGTTGATTGCTTCGATTGCCGAATGGTATATGGTATCCATCGTCTCGCCGGGGTCGCCGGGAGCAAAGCGTGCAAACTCGCATTGTGTAAGAACGTCTATGAAACGTGTGACAAGCTCCTCGCCCACTCCACGCTGACGGAATGTGACTGCGACATTTTCCTTGTTGAGATCCTGTGTCGAGATATTAAGCTTGTCGCCGGCATATCCGAGCAGGGCCCTGAGCACCTCGTCGTAGAAGGCATTGGCGTCGTTCTTACGGAGAAGTACGGATGCCTGCTTCAGTCGCTTCTGTGCTGCGCGTGACGCACGGCGGCCTCGCCGGCGTGCCACATTGGCGTTGAGCTGTGCCTGACGGCGCAGGACGGCAAAGACAATGCCGAAGAGAGCAAGGACGCCAATGTATGACAGTATGTATGACAAGGTACCGAAATAGTCGTCCTGGTTTTCGGATATGTCTGCATCGCCTGTCATAATATATCGGATGTCGTTGCTGAGGACCTTGAGGTCTTCCTGGGCGGAATTGTGACGTGTGCCGTGTCCCTTGGCGACGTTCATTGTATATTTGTCAGTCTTGAGTGTCACGTACCGTCCTGATTCAGGGTCGAAGTAGACAAAATTCATCGGCTGGATTTCATATTTGCCCTCGTGACGCGGTACAATGATATAGTCGAAGGCTATGTTGCCAGAATTGCCTTGTGCGCTGATATGTGTCTGATCGTCTATCTTGGGGTCGTATGCCTCGAAATCTGCAGGGAAACGGGACTTGGGGGCGCTGATGAGTTTCATGTTTCCGCTGCCGGAAACGACCAGACGGTATGTGGATGCGTCGTTTGCCTTGACGTCTGTGGGACTTAAGCTTGAAGATACGGTATAGTGCCCTACTGCTCCGCAGAAGTCATCAGGCTTGGGTGTCGGCAGGGCCTTGACGTCTATGTCCAAAGCGGGGGTTGCAATCGTCTTGACGGCAACGTGGGCAAGACCTCCGCCGTTGAAGAACTCGTCAATAAGGTCCATTGACGGGTTTATGATTTCGCACTCGGCATCGAAATTGACGCTGGGGATGTGTAAATGACCGCTTTTCTGTGGAATGAGAACGTATTTGCGCCATACAGCAGTCAGATAGCGACGGCCATTATACGTCTCGGCAGACAGGGACAGCTGGGGTTTGTTCTCCAGTTCCTGGCAATGGAATCCGTCCAGTTCGGGCATC
The DNA here is from genome assembly GCA_017617635.1 of Bacteroidaceae bacterium. Lineage (GTDB taxonomy): Bacteria > Bacteroidota > Bacteroidia > Bacteroidales > Bacteroidaceae > Physcousia. Next base: position 3,117 of record JAFZVW010000054.1, read on the forward strand.
TTGCCGGTAATGTTGCGCAGGTGTACTGCCGAGTATATCTTGTATGTGAGGACAAGGGCTTCCTGCTCGTAGACATTGCGCTTGCTGACCTCGGCCGTGATGAAGAGGTCGTCCTTACTGATATTGCCGGTTGAGGACGCACGGGAAGGTGACGATGGCTGGGCAGCAGAGGATGACGACTGGCCGGAACCGTTGTTGCCACTGCCCTGTGTGACGGTAATCTCGGCAGAATTACTCTTGCAGTTCTTGCCCTTTGTGCGTATGGTGATGGCTGGTATACGGAATTTGCCTGTCTGCCTTGCTACAAGCGTAACGGAAACGTAGGTTACCTCGCGCTGGGTGGCACGGCCGTTGATATAGCTGTACTCGGAACTGGAACTGATATTGGGGCCGTACAGAATGTCAAAGCCGGGGAAGTCAAGCCGGCTTATATCCTCGATCGAGGAAACCTCGATGGTATAGACAACGTTTATCTTCTCGCCTACGGTACAGCGGCCGGGAGCATCCAGCTTGACTGTCTGTGCGTATATTGCCGCACTCAGGAGCGATAGTATGAGTAGTATGTATAATCTGCGGAATTTCATGTTTTACCACTGTTTATGAAGGTGGCGCTCAGGTCGGTTCTGCTGGGCACGCTGTACCTTCTGCTGGGTGTTCTTTTCGTTTTGCATCACAGCCTTCAGAAGCTGCTCGGCATTCTCCTTGGACATCTGGTCGGGACGAGGCTGCGCCTTCTGTTCCTGTGGATTCTGCCTGTCCTGCTTGGGCTTCTGCTGCTTCTGCTGCTTCTGCTGTTCCTTTTTATCCTGCTGTTGTTTCTGCTTATCGTCCTTGTCCTGTTTCTGCTTATCCTGCTGCGGAGGATTCTTCCCGAGCATATACAACGCCATAAGGTAGTTGTAGCGCGACTCGTTGTTGTCAGGGTCACGGCGCAGACATTCGCGATAGGCGACAACGGCCTTGTCGTATTGTTTGTCAAGATAAAGGATAAGGCCTATGTTATGGTATATGTCCGAGAGGCGTTTGGGGTCTTTCTCAAGGCGTCCTGCCTTCTGGAATTCGTTGATTGCCTCCTGGGGATTGCCCCTGCGAAGCTGTGCACACGCCAGATTGTAGTGTGCTATGGGGTTGTCGGGATTGCTGTCAACTGCCTTGCGGTACTGTATAATGGCTTTTTCGGATTTCTTCTGTATGTCAACAGTGTCCCGCATTATACGATTGCCGCGACGTATGTAGTCACGGTCGTTCTGTGCACTGGACGTGAGTGCAAGAAAACATAGGGATAGTATGATGAGACAGATTCTGTTCATTATTTGCTGAAGAATGTAAATCGCTGCAGGACGTGGTTCTCGCGTTCCATGATGAATATATCCATAATCAGGAAGATAAGACCCAGGAGGATAACTCCCTGATATTGTTCGTCGTACGCATTATATATCTGCGATTCGAATGTGGCGCGGGAGAGATTGGAGACGTAGGCATCCAGTTTTTCCTGTGCCGAGCTGCTGTTGTCGACGTATATGTAGTTGCCGTTGCCTGCCTGCGCTATTTCGCGGCACATATCCTCGTTAAGGCGGCTGATGACTGTCTCGCCGTTCTCGTCTGTCATGTAGTCGTTGGTGCCGGCGATGGGAACCGGTGCACCGTCGGGGTTGCCAATGCCCAGTATGTAGATGCGTATGCCTGCCTTGGCTGCATTAGCGGCTGCTTCGACTGCCTTGCCTTCGTTATCCTCGCCGTCGGTGATTATGAATATTGCCCGTGATGCTCCGTCGGATGAGGTGAAGCTCTTCTGTGCAAGCTCTATGGCAGTCGCAATATCCGTTCCCTGTACGGATATCATTGAGGGCGAAATGGTCTCGAGGAACATCTTGGCTGACACATAGTCGTTGGTTATTGGAAGCTGGGTGAATGCCTGACCTGCGAAGACGATAAGCCCGACCTTGTCGTTCTTCATATTGTCAACCATATTGCTGATGAGCATCTTGGACTTCTCCAAACGGCTGGGAGTTACGTCACGGGCAAGCATGCTGTTGCTTATGTCCAAGGCTATCACAGCTTCTATTCCCCTGCGCTCGTGTGTCTGGACGGATGAACCGAACTGAGGCCGTGCCATAGCGACAATCATACATGCCGTTGCTGCGACAAAAAGCCAGAACTTGATTTCCTGGCGCAACCGGGATACGTCTGTCATGAGCAGACGTACCAGTTCCTTGTCGCCATACTTGCGCAGGCGCGAACGACGGATGTAATTCCATGCATAGTGCAGCAGTACTGTTACGGGGAGCAACAGCAGAAGATATAGGTATATGGGACTTTCGAACCTGAACATGCTATTATGGAATACGTTTCAAAACAGTTGCACGCAGCAGGACCTCGACAAGCGAGGCTATGACTGCAATAATTGCGAATATCTGATATGCTTCGTAGCGTCGTGAGTATTTCTTGACGCTGAGCTTTGTCTTCTCGAGTTTGTCAATCTCCTTGTACACCTGATGCAGGCGCTGTGTATTTGTGGCACGGTATGCGTCACCGCCTGTGGTTGCCGCTATCTGGGAAAGTGTCTTGGTATCTATCTCGACGGGGATATTGATATATTCGCGGCGGCCTCCGACAATCATCGGGTATGGTGCAGTACCATTGGTTCCGACAGCAACGGTATATACGCGTATACCGAAACTCCTGGCTATGTCTGCTGCCATGTTGGGGCTGATGTCGCCACGGTTGTTGGTTCCGTCGGTAAGAAGGATGATGACCTTGCTCTTGGCCTTCGAATCCTTGAGTCGGGTTACGGCATTGGCTATACCCATTCCTATGGCTGTTCCGTCCTCGAGCATTCCGTTCATGACCATATTACAGTCGATGCCGCTGAGCAGGTTGAGAAGTACGGAATGATCCGTGGTCATCGGACATTGCGTGTATGCCTCGCCTGCAAAGATGGTAAGACCTATATTGTCGTCGGGGCGGGAATTGATGAATTCGAGTGCTACGTTACGGGCTGCCTGTACGCGGTTGGGCTTCAGGTCCTCGCTGAGCATACTGGTTGATACGTCCATACAGAGCATGATGTCAATGCCCTCGACATTGCGCTTGCTCCACGAATTGGCTGTCTGCGGACGTGCCAGTGCCAAAGTTGCGAAAACCAGTATGATAATATTGAGCAGGAACGGTGCATGGGAAAGCCATACGCGCCATGTACGGGGTAAACCTGCGTATGCGGATATACTGCTGATTCTGAGACTGGGTGTAGTCTTGGAATACCTGAGCACGTACCATACGATATATGGTATCAGAAGCAGCAGAAGCAGGAAATAATATGGGCTCTGGAATTCCATCAGCTAAGTAAATCGTATAAACGGTAAATAATCCAACCTAAGAGGCAGATGCATATGATGACGGTTATCGTTATCATCGTCTGTGCAATGATAACCTGACGCAGACGTGCATGATCCGTCTGCTTTATCACTTCAGGCTCAGCCTCCTTGTATGCCTCTTCTTCGGGTTTCGTATCATTGACGTATCTGAGTGCGGCCATCAGGTTGTTGTCGTTTTCTCCCATATACGGCTGGAAACGTGCAAACTTGACAAGGTCGGCCGTTGCAAAAATGCTTCTAAGTTCGTTGAGGCTCTGCTCGTCACCGCGCTCTATCAGGTTCTGTATAATCTCGTTGCTGGTCAACTCCATTGCCGAGAAGCCGTATCTGTCCTGTATGTACTCGCGCAGTACGTCTGTCAGGCGTGTGTAGTATTCCTTGCTGTCGTTGTCTGTCCAGGGTTTCTCTGCCTTGATGTTCTCTATCTCGGTCAATGCGACCTGATGCGGCGGCAGCTTCCTCTTGATGCGTATAAAACTGAATACCGGCTTGCCATTGCGCGTCCTGTGCCATATATATACGGTCACCGCCACCATAACCAGGGCAATAAGCCACGAGTACACGATGCCTTTCCAGTCATCCCAGCAGAACGGTACTGTCTGTACGGGACGCGGCGGACATATCTTGTCTGTCTGCGTGGTGTCTATGTCAAGAGTCAGGACCTTGATGGCAAGTGACTTGGTTTCATATGGTGTCTTGTCGACAAGAACCTTGAAAGGCGGTATTCTGTACAGGGACGAATCCCAGGCGGTAATAATGTACTTCTGCTTGATTTCAAGCCGTTTGCCGTCGTTTATCCTTTGTGTGTCTGCCTTCAGTACATCTACGACCTCGACATTGGGAATGAGCATATCACCTTTTTTGATACGCGGAAGCTGCAGATGCCGGCCGGAATCCATTACGACCTGCAACTCAATTCCATCCTGCTGCCCGACGAAGAACTCGACGCTGTCGAGCCTTGCCGAAACATTCACCTGGGCAAATGAGGCACAGGCAGACAGTATAAATATATATAAGGTAAACAGTCTCTTCATCTTTGTCTATGTCCTGTATCTGAAAAGTCGCATCAATGCCGACACGTAGTCATGATCAGTGCGTACGCTGACATTGTCTACACCACTGCGCAGGAAAGTGTCCTGCAGGTATGTCTGTCTGGAACGCCACCATGCTGCCTGCCTGTTGCGTGTGCGTGAGTTGGATGTGTCGACAAGCATTTCGCGTCCCGACTCGGCATCGCGTACCTTGATGAGACCGATATTCGGCAATTCGGCCACACGTTTGTCATATACCTGAATGGCAACGACGTCGTGTTTGCGGTTGGCGATTGTAAGGGCTTTGCTGAAGTCCTTGTCTTCTATGAAATCGCTGAGCAGGAATGCCGTACAGCGACGCTTGATTACCGATGTCAGGTACTCTACTGCCATTCCGATATCCGTCTTGTGGGATTCGGGCTTGAATTCAAGCAGTTCGCGTATGATATACAGAATGTGCTTGCGGCCTTTCTTCGGGGGTATGAACTTCTCTATACGGTCGGAGAAGAAAATTACGCCTATCTTGTCGTTATTCTGTATTGCCGAGAATGCCAGTGTTGCGGCTATCTCGGTCAGCATGGAGCGTTTTGTCATAACGCTTGTACCGAATTCGAGCGAACCACTGACATCGACACACAGCATTACAGTAAGTTCACGTTCTTCCTCAAATACCTTGACATAGGGTTTGTTGAAACGTGCCGTCACGTTCCATTCTATGTCCCTGATATCATCGCCATACTGGTATTCCCTTACCTCGGCAAAAGCCATACCACGTCCCTTGAAGGCACTGTGGTACTCGCCTGCAAAGATATTACTGGAAAGACCCTTGGTCTTGATCTCAATCTGGCGTACGCGTTTCAGTATTTCAGAAGTCTCCATGAAAACAGCCAATCAGGGAACCTCGACCTTATTGATAATCTGACTGATAATCTCCTCGGTAGTTACATTGTTGGCTTCTGCCTCGTATGTAAGGCCCAGACGATGACGCAACACATCGTGTGCAACGGCACGCACATCCTCGGGGATAACGTAGCCGCGATGCTTGATGAATGCGTAAGCACGGGCTGCAAGAGCAAGATTGATGCTGGCACGCGGACTTCCGCCAAACTCGATGTAATCCTTGATGTTACCCAGATTGTATTTCTCGGGATAACGCGTTGCAAATACAAGGTCTGCAATGTACTGTTCAATCTTCTCGTCAAGATATACCTGATGCACGACTGAACGGGCCTCGAGAATGTCATTGGCCTTCAGTACCGGCTTGATTTCAGGTTTCTGTCCGGATATGTTCAACCTGACGATGCGCTTCTCCTCCTCGATCTGCGGATAATCTATCAGGACCTTGAGCATGAAACGGTCAACCTGTGCTTCCGGCAACGGATATGTACCTTCCTGCTCGATAGGATTCTGAGTAGCCATTACGAGGAACGGCTTGGGAAGCTGGAATGTTTCCTTGCCTATTGTAACCTGGCGTTCCTGCATGGCCTCGAGCAATGCACTCTGCACCTTTGCCGGTGCACGGTTTATCTCGTCTGCCAGGACAAAGTTGGCAAAGACAGGTCCCTTCTCTGTCTGGAACTTCTCGTCCTTCTGCGAATAAATCATTGTACCGATAACATCGGCAGGCAGAAGGTCGGGTGTGAACTGTATACGGCTGAACTGTACGTCTACAAGCGATGCCAGGGTCTTGATGGCCTGTGTCTTGGCCAAACCCGGAACACCTTCGAGAAGCACGTGGCCATCGCTGAGCAAACCGATAAGAAGGCTTTCTACCAAATGCTTCTGACCGATAATGGTTTGTGCCATACCGGTCTGAAGATTGGTTACAAAGGCGCTTTGCTGTTCTATCTGCTCGTTAAGTGCGCGAATGTCAAATGTATCCATTATGATATGTTTTATTGAATTTCAGTGCAAAGATAGACACTTCCTTTGGAATATTATGTTACAGAATACTTAAAACTGAAACGTCAAATTCTAAAGGGTGTTAAATGTCTGACTCTGCACCGGCCAATAAAACTATCAATGACGTCGTGCCCTTGCCCTGCTGCGACGAAGCGCTCTTTCCAGACGCCAGCGCTGTTCGGGGTGCTTTTCGTAGTATTCCAACACTGCCTGATTGATTTTGGCTATGCTGTCCGAATCCGCCTTGGCCTTTGCTATGCTGTCGGCTTTTGCCTTCTCGATTCTGGCTTTTTCAGCTGCCTGTACTGCTGCAATGGAATCTGCTTTCATTTTTTCTATAACCGCAGGATCAATTGCAGGCTCCTGACTGGCTGAGTATTGTTTTGCCAGGAAAATTATAGCACAAGCCGCAACCGCTACTATTGCAAGGACATAAATCCATATCCTATTCCCCTTGGGCTGCTGTGCTGGTTTCTGAGGCTGAACTGGCGCCTGAGGCTGTGCCGGCTGTACAGGTTTAGTTTCAGCTTTCGGTTCGGTTTTGGGTTCTGCTTTAGCTTCTGCCTTTGGTTTCGATTCCGGCTTTGGTTCCGGCTTTGGTTCAGGTTTAGGTTCTGGTTTTGGTGCAGGCTTAGGTGTTTCCTGCTTTGGTTTCTCTACTTTTACCGGTTCAGCTGGAATGAATTCCATTTTCTCGGTGCTGGCATTTTCGCTGAGAACTGTAGTTTCGAAATCTGCAAAAGGACGATTCACAGTGTCACGCAATACCGAATCAGGGGTAAATGACATCTTGGTATGACCTGCAATGACAATGCGTTCGCCTGTATTCACATTGATGCTCTCGCGGTCGTTGACATCTATCAGTTTGAATGTACCCAGCCCCTTGATCTTGACGAGTTTTTCCTTGACAAGGAATTCTGAAATAACCTCAAATACACTGCGGCAGAAGATTTCGGCTTCGCTTCCGTTTATTTCTTTGGCGTTGGCAATTGCTGCTGCCAATTCCTGTATACCTATCTTTTTGTCCATAGCGATTCAATTATATTAGATCTTGTTTTTTATTGTTGAACTTGGCTTGAATCCAACAACAATCTTTGGCGGAACCAACATACGCTGACCTGTTGTCGGGTTTACCAGCACGCGTTCCAGACGTTTCTTTGTCTCGAAACTACCAAATCCCACTACCTGCACAGTACCCTCCTCGCAAAGAGTTTCGGTTATCGTCTGAGCAAGAATCCTTACTCGCTGCTGAGCTTCACGTGCATTGACACCTGTACGCCTTGCGAGCTCTGCAATAAATTCCTTGTTGTTCATAGATTATATTTTTTTGATTGAATTATGAATTATGAATTAAGAATTTCCCCATACAGGTCAAAGTCATCCGCTCCGGTAATCAGGGCGTTGTAATATTTGCCTGGCTGAAGACTTGCTGAAGACTTCTTTACAAGGACTTCGGGATCTACCTCGGGTGAATCGAATTCGGTACGACCGATATAGTAATCACCCTCGATACGGTCAATGACTATCTGCATCACCTGTCCGATCTTGGATTCCTGAATTTCAGCGGATATATTCTGCTGTATGCGCATCAGCTTGCTGAGCCTTGCCTGCTTGACATCTTCGGGAACATCGTCCTGATACTGTTTTTCCGCAGGGGTTCCAGCTTCGTGGCTGTAAGCAAAGGCTCCCATGCGTTCAAAGCGCATATCCTTTACAAAACGGCACAGGGACTTGAAATCATCGTCCGTCTCCGACGGATACCCTACCATCAGCGTCGTACGGATGTGAATTCCAGGAACAGCTTCGCGCATATCCTGAATAAGTTTGCGTGTCTCTGCCTCAGTAATATGGCGGTTCATTGCCTTCAGGATTCTGTCGCTACTATGCTGAAGCGCTATGTCGATATAGCGGCAGACATTATTGTTCTGACGCATAACAGCCAGGAGTTCCATCGGAAAATCTGTCGGATAGGCATAGTGCAGCCGTATCCAATGGACACCCGGAATCTTGGCCATAGAATCAACAAGTGCGGCAATCTTTCGTTCTCCGTACAGATCTATACCATAATATGTCAGTTCCTGTGCTATTACCTGAAATTCACTGACTCCCTTGCCGACAAGGTACCAAACCTCGTCAAGTATGTCTTCGACCGGGCGCGACTTGTGCTTGCCGGTCATAATGGGGATGGCACAATATGCACAATGGCGGTTGCAGCCTTCGCTGATTTTCACGTATGCATAATGCGACGGTGTCGTCAGGTGTCTGTGGTATTTGTCCTGCAAGTTGTATGTATGGCCAAGCTCTTCCATCAGCTCTGTCCAGTTGAACTTTCCGAAATAACGGTCAACCTCAGGAATCTCCTGACCCAGTTCTTTCATAAACCTTGCACTCAGGCATCCCATGACGTAAAGACGTTCCAACTTGCCTTCCGCCTTGCGCTGTGCCAGCTGCAGAATCATATTCACGCTTTCCTCCTGTGCATCGGCAATGAAACCGCATGTGTTAACAACTGCTATGTCGCCAGTCAGCACATCAGCATCATGCTCAACATGAAATCCTGCTGATTCCAACTGAGACATTATGTATTCGCTGTCTACAAGATTCTTGGAACAACCCAAGGTTATGAAATCTATTTTCTTCATCTATACAAGGAAAGCCGGAGAAAGGAATCAGGACTGGAACAACGAATCGACAAATTCCCTGCGGTTAAACGGAAGAAGGTCATCCATACCCTCTCCCAGACCTATATAACGTACAGGTATCTTGAACTGGTCGCTAATACCTATGACAACACCTCCCTTGGCCGTTCCGTCCAATTTGGTAATTGCCATGCTTGTAACCTCGGTGGCAGCAGTAAACTGCTTAGCCTGCTCATAGGCATTCTGACCTGTACTGCCGTCCAGCACAAGCATAACGTCGTGGGGAGCTTCGGGAATCAGTTTCTGCATAACACGCTTGATTTTGCTCAGCTCGTCCATAAGTCCCTTCTTGTTATGCAGACGTCCTGCAGTATCTATCAGCACAACATCAGCCCCCTCGGCAATTGCATGCTGCAATGTATCAAAGGCAACACTGGCGGGGTCACTGCCCATCTGCTGCTTAACGACAGGAACGCCGACACGCTCTCCCCAAATGACAATCTGCTCGACAGCTGCTGCGCGGAATGTATCAGCAGCACCTATGACTACCTTATGTCCTGCCTGCTTGAACTGATATGCAAGCTTACCTATTGTCGTAGTCTTGCCTACTCCGTTGACACCAACGACCATTACGACATAAGGACGCTTGTCTGTAGGAATCTGGAAACCGTCTGTATCCAGAACATTATTCTCGGTCAGCAGATTACTTATCTCGTCACGCAATATCGCGCTCAGCTCATCCGTTCCGACATATTTGTCACGGGCAACGCGTTTCTCAATACGCTCTATTATCCGCAATGTAGCGTCAACGCCCACATCACTTGTTACAAGGACTTCTTCGAGATTATCCAGCACGTCTTCGTCAACCTTGTCACGTCCGGCAACGGCCCGGGAAAGTTTCTCGAAGAAACCGCGCTTGGTCTTCTCCAGTCCCTGATCCAATGTTTCCTTTTTCTCTTTATTGAAAAAATTAAAAAATCCCATATACAATTTTCACCATTTAATCGCGACAAAGATAGTGAAATAAATTTAATAAACCAAAGAAAACGGTCTATAGTTGTTAAACGGCTGTTAGCGATACGCCGTTTCGCGACCTTTGATACGGCGTTTCTCGGATGGTGATACGCCGTCTCGTATCCTTCCCTACAGGTAACATTTGTTACCTCAGGAGCCTGCACGTGTTACCTCCGGAGCCTGCACGTGTTACCTCCAGGAGTCTGCAAAGTGTGACAATTGACCTTTACTACCCGCATTTTCTGCAACCAAGTTGGCCATTTGAGCACATAATTCCTTCCAAATGAAGTCCGGATACTGAAATTCTACGCCACTGATATGTGCGCTAAGTATAGGGAAAAGCATCAAAACAAAGGCTTTTGATGCGCGAAATCGCGCCCTTTAGAGCAGGAAAACACATATAACTGAGACTCCTATGGCAATAGAGACCGCCTGAACGGCATCCTAAGTGGTGCTGTAATATATTGCTTTATAGAGAGTTAAGTTGATTGTTGATATTGTTGGTAGTCTCAGTCTCAGTTGTCTCAGTTGTTTTTTAAGTGGCATCCACATCTCTCCCTTATATATATTATATACTATAATTAATTAATTATTAATAAGTTATAAGCATATAGAGGAGCATTTCAGATGTAGATGGTACCTTTATTTTTAATTGAGACAACTGAGACTGAGACTCTGAGACTGTTTGTGTGAATGATTCTATTCTACAAGGCCTGTCTTAAACCCTTGAACTC